>JBFJZP010000109.1:0-7942 GCA_041622095.1 Burkholderiaceae bacterium
GCAGCCATGTGGCAAAGCCGACGCTGTTCCTGGCCAGCGACGACAGCGACGGCATCACCGGGCAGAACCTGATCGTCGACGCCGGCCTGGCGCAGGTGTCGGTCACAGCCTGACAAGCCTGCCGGCTGCCGGCTGCCGGCACTGGTAGCATGACAACATAGCTTGCTGGAGGGCCATGATGCGTGTCGTCCTGTTGGGTGCCGGCCATATCGGCCACACCATCGCCACCTGGTTGTCGCGCAGTGGCGACTTCCAGGTCACGGTCGTCGACCGCGACCCGGTCTCGCTGAAGGCGCTGGCGAAGCTGCCGCTGCAGACCCGGCTGGCGGATACGTCGGATGCATCCGAGCTGGGCGCATGCCTGCGCGGGTCCGATGCGGTCATCAACGCCCTGCCCTACCATCTGGCCACGATGGCGGCGACGCAGGCGCTGGCCGTCGGTTGTCACTACTTCGACCTGACCGAAGACGTTGCCGCGACCCGCGCCATCATGCAACTCGCCGAAGGGGCCCGGACGGCGTTCATGCCGCAATGTGGACTGGCGCCCGGCTTCATCGGCATCGTTGCCCACCATTTGTGCCAGAAGTTCAGCCGGCTGCATGAAGTCAAGATGCGCGTCGGCGCCTTGCCGGCCTTTCCGACCAACACACTCAAATACAACCTGACCTGGAGCGTGGACGGCCTGATCAACGAATACTGCCATCCCTGTGAAGCGATCCGCGATGGCGCCATCATCGATGTATTGCCACTCGAAGGCCTGGAGCATTTCTCGCTCGATGGCACCGAATACGAAGCCTTCAACACATCGGGCGGCCTGGGCACCTTGTGCGAAACCCTGGACGGTCGCGTGCAGACGCTGGACTACAAGACGGTGCGCTATCCGGGGCACTGCACCATCATGAAGATGCTGCTGCAGGAACTGGGCATGCAGAACGACCAGGAAACACTCAAGGACATCCTGCGCCGCTCCGTCCCGCTGACCATGCAGGATGTGGTGCTGGTGTTCGTCACCGTCAGTGGCGACAGGAACGGCCAGTTCGTGCAGGAAGTGTTTGCCCGCAAGATCTTCGCCGACCGCAACGAGACCGCGCCACTGAGCGCCATCCAGATCACCACCGCCGCGGGCATCTGCGCCGCGGTCGACCTGTTTCGCGAGTGCAAGCTGCCGCAGCGCGGCTTCATCCGCCAGGAGCAGGTCGCCTTGCCGGACTTCCTGGCCAACCGTTTCGGCAGCGCCTACCAGCAGTACCGGCAGGTGGAATCCATCGGTTGAGCCCCGGTCCTGACCCGCACGCAAGGGGTTGGCAAAGCGAAGAGCCATCGGCCGGATCGCGCAATCGAGCCGGCCGGCGCCCCGGGCAGGCCTTAAGACCGTGCTAAGTATCCGGGCCGAAACAGGGCCAGAATATGCATAAGCCCCTGTGAGCAAACGTCTTTTTCGGGCCTGCCATGATGGGAGTCACCAGCCGGGCAACGCGGCGCAAGCGGCTTGGCCGACAGGTGACCCCAGGCTATGCATGCGATTGAACTTCTTGTTTAGCACTCGCTCTCATAGAGTGCTAACATGAAACGGTAGATAGAGGAGGAACCCATGACATACCCGAATACAGCCACCGGAGGCGCCGTAGCATTGGCCAACCCATGGTCGGTGGTGCCGGCGCTCGGCAATCTGGATGCCTATATTTCCGCCGTCAACCGGCTGCCGATGCTCACGCTGGAGCAGGAGCAGAGTTATGCGCGCCAACTGCGCGACGACAACAACCTGGAAGCGGCCGGAAAACTGGTCATGTCGCACCTGCGGCTGGTGGTTTCGGTATCGCGCCAGTACCTCGGTTATGGCCTGCCCCATGGCGACCTGATCCAGGAGGGCAATATCGGCCTGATGAAGGCGGTCAAGCGTTTCGACCCGGACCAGGGTGTGCGTCTGGTCAGCTACGCGCTGCACTGGATCAAGGCCGAGATCCATGAATACATCCTCAAGAACTGGCGCATGGTCAAGGTCGCAACGACCAAGGCCCAGCGCAAGCTGTTCTTCAACCTGCGCTCGATGAAGCAACGCTTCAAGGCCGACGATGCGGCTGCCGATGGCAGCACCCATCGCGACACACTGAGCGAGGACCAGATCGATGCGATGGCAAAGCAGCTCAACGTCAAGCGCGAAGAAGTTACCGAGATGGAAACCCGGCTGGCGGGCGGCGATGTGCTGCTCGACCCGTCACCGTCGGACGACGGTGAACAGGCGTTCGGACCAATCGCCTACCTGACCGATACCGCGCACGAGCCGACCGCGATGATCGAGTCGCGCCAGCGCGACGTGATGGCGACCGACGGCATTGCCACCGCGCTGAACACGCTGGACGACCGCAGCCGGCGCATCGTCGAGGAACGCTGGCTCAAGGTCAACGACGACAACTCCGGCGGCATGACGCTGCACGACCTGGCCGATGAATACGGTGTCAGCGCCGAGCGCATTCGCCAGATCGAGGTGGCGGCGATGAAGAAGATGAAAAAGGCGCTTGCCGCGTACGCCTGATCGTTCCTGCCAGGTCCAAAAGATCAGCCCCCGCCGGCATCACGCCGCGGGGGCTTTTTTTCATCCGGCGACGTCTAGCCGCACCTGTCGATTGCACGACCCGTGTGCCAATCCCACCGGGCCATGGTGCAGCGCCAGGGATCAGGAAGCCTGCTTGAGCAGTTGCGCGATATCGCTGGCCAGGGCCTTGGCGCCCATGCCATAGCGGCTGTACAGGCGCAGCTGACCACGGGTGTCATAGATGTAGCTGCCGGCCGAGTGGTCCATCGTGTAGCTGGTCGGCGTGCGCCCTTCGACGCGCTTGTAGTAGAGTTTGAAATCCTTGGCCATCGCGGCGAGTTGCTCTGGCGAAGTCGGTCGCAACGCAATGAAACTCGGATCGAAATTCTCGATATAGGCCTTGAGCACCTCGGGCGTGTCGCGCTCCGGATCGACCGACACGAAGATGCCCTGGATCCGCTCGCCGTCCTTGCCCAGCGCCTGGCGGACTTCCGCCAGTTCAGCCATCGTCGTCGGGCACACATCCGGGCACTGGGTAAAACCGAAGAACACCACCACGACCTTGCCGGCGAAGTCCTTGATGCTGCGCTCGCGGCCATTCTGGTCCGGTAGCGCGAAGTCGCGCGCATAGTCGGCACCGGTGACGTCGATCGACACGAAGGATGGCTTGTTCTCGAAGCAGCCGGACAGCAGTCCGGTAGCGGCGGCCGCGACCGCGGTGCCTGTCATTGCGCGCAAGAAATGTCTCTTGTCCATGGGATATCCGTCGCTGGCAACCGGTTCAGTAGACATAGTGGTCCACCAGCAAGGCTGCAAACAGCAGGCTCAGGTGGTAGAGCGAAAAGCGGAAGGTGCGCCGCGCCAGGGCGTCGGAATAGTCGCGCCACAACCAATACGCATACAGGCAGAAGCCCACGCTCAGCGCCACCGCCGCCGCCAGATAAAGCCAGGAGCTCATGCCATAGACGAAGGGCAACAGGCAGGCGGCAAACAACAGCCCGGTATAGAGCAGGATCTGCAGACGCGTGAATTCGCTGCCATGGGTGACCGGCAACATCGGCAGACCGGCCTTGCGGTAGTCCTCCACCCGGTACAAGGCCAGAGCCCAGAAATGCGGTGGCGTCCACAGGAAGATGATCAGGAACAGGATCAAGGCTTGTGGCCCGACATCGCCGGTCATCGCTGCCCAGCCCAGCACTGGCGGCATCGCACCCGAGGCGCCGCCGATGACGATGTTCTGCGGCGTCAAGGGTTTCAGGATCAGGGTGTAGACCATCGCATATCCGACGAACGTGGCAATCGTCAGCCACATCGTCAGCGGATTGACCCAGACATAGAGGATGGCCGATCCGGCGCCACACAAGGTGGCGGAGAACAGCAGGGTCTGGCGGTTGCTGAGTTCGCCGGAGGCGGTTGCGCGCCAGGAGGTGCGCTTCATCTTCGCATCGATACGCTGCTCGACGATGCAGTTGAATGCTGCCGCAGCCGCGGCCACCAGCCAGATGCCAAAGCAGGCCACTGTCGCCAGCCAGACATCCGACCAGGTGGGCGCGCCGGGTACCGCCAGCACCATGCCGATCAAGGCACAGAACACGATCAGCTGGATCACCCGGGGCTTGGTCAAGGCCATGAACTGGCGCACGATCGACGGCTTCGGCAGTGCCGCCGTGGTGGTTGCGGAGGAATCGGTACTCATCGTGTCATTGGCGCGCCATGGGTCGCGTCATTCGCCTTGGAAACAGCCCGGTGGGCCTGGGGGGTGGCGCCTTGCACCTGCAAGGCGGCGATGCGACTGGAACTGATGGCCCAGGTCAGGCACAACACCAGCGCCGCGGCGCCGCCGGTGTGCAGCAATGCGGCCAGCAGCGGCCAGTCGAGCACGACATTGCCCAGGCCGGTGGCCAGTTGCAAGACGGCCAGCGCGGCGATCCAGTGCGCGACCGGGCGCAGCCGCTCGAAGCGGCGCAGCCGCCAGGCCAGCAGGCCCAGCGCCAGCAAGACGACATACGCCATCAAGCGGTGGGTGTAGTGAATGGCGGTCAACGCGGCAAAGGACACATGTTCGCCATCGGCGGTCATGCCGAGCTCGCGCCAGAGCTCGAACCCCTGGTCGAAACGCATCTGTGGCCACCAGCTGCCCTGGCAGGTCGGGAAGTCGGTGCAGGCCAGCACCGCATAGTTGGTGCTGACCCAGCCGCCCAGTGCCAACTGCAGCGCCAGCAAGGCGCCGGTCAGCAGCAATGCTGTACGCGTGAGCCGGTCGACCGGCACCGGCGCGGCCAGCACGCCGCCATCCAGTACACGCCCCTGGCGGACTACCTGCACCATCAACAATACCAGCAGCAACAAGCCACCAAGCAGGTGCATCGTGACGATGGCCGGGAACAGTTTCATCGTCACCGTCAAGGCGCCAAATGCGCCTTGCACGCAGACCCAGACCAAGGTGGCAGTCGGCCACCATGGATTCGGAGTCTCGGTGCCGGGCGCAGCGCGCCAACGCATGCGCCAGCTGGCCACCGTCAGAACCAGAATCAAGGCACCGACGCCGGTTGCCATGTACCGGTGCACCATTTCGACCCAAGCCTTGCCATGCGTCACCGGACCACTCGGCATGGCCTGCTGCGCCGCCTGGATTTCCGCCTTGGCGCCGACCGGACTGGCACTGCCGTAACAGCCGGGCCAATCCGGACAACCCAGGCCGGAGTCGGACAGGCGGGTGAAGGCGCCAAACAGCACCAGGTCGAAGGTCAGGAACAGCGTCAGGACCGTGGCTGCACGCAACCAGTGCCGCTGCGACCCATGGCGGTTGCGCAGCCACAACCAGGCCAGCGCAACAGCCGCCAGCAAAGCCCCGGCGAGCATGATTTGCAGGATCGGCGCGAGGTCGACGGAAGCCGGGGCCATCAACCGGCACTCCGTCGCTGCATCATGGTCGTGGCACGCATGTCAACGCCCCGCCTGGTCCCAGGACTTGCTGGCGCGCAATACCCGCTCCAGGTCGCGTTTGGCTTTCGCCGCGCCCTTGATGTCCAGCCCGGCCGGAAAGCGCAGCATCCAGTTGCCCAGCGGGTCGACCAGATACAGGTGTTCGGCCAGTCCATGTCCTTGCGCTGGCGCCAACCAGGCCGCCAGATCGGCCGGCGGCACGCGCAACACCGTCGCATCCTGGAGCGCCGGCAACAGTTCGCCCGGGATGGCCGCATCGTCGTTGATCAGCCAGACCCGGTCCAACCGGTCCTTTTCCCTGCCCAGGCTTTCGCGCAACTGGCGCTGCATGTAGAGATAGTCCTGGCAGCCGGCGTCACAGCCGCCGCCGGCCACGGTGACCAGCAACCACTGTCCCTTGAGCGCACGCAGGTTTTGCTGGCCGCCGTCGGGTGCTACGCCGACCAGATCGGGCAAGGGGCGCTGCGGGTCGATCAAGCTGCCGAACACCGAACGCGTATCCGGACGGATGACGTAATAAGCCAGGTATGAGGCCACGACCGGAGCGGCGCAGATCAGGAACACCAGCAGCATCTTCCAGCGCCCGACACGGGTGCGTTGTGTATTGCCGGCTTCGGCGCTGTCCAGACTGGGCAGCGCATGCACGGTCAGGTCCAGGGGTTGGTCTTTGTTCACGGGGAATCAGGGTTCAACGGGACAGGAAAAAGCGACGGACGACCTGGAACCAGAGGTACAGGCAGGTGATCAGCGCACTGAGCGCAAACCACTGGAACGCATAACCCAGGTGCTTGTCGACGCCGGAATCGATCACCGGCCAGTCGCGCATCAAGCCTGCGCCATCCGGATCCGACTGCATGACGGTGAAAGCGGCCAGCGGAACACCTACCTCCTGTTCATACCGGGCCAGCTCCAGATTTTGCCGGATCTTGCCGGTCTGCGCGCCGTCGAACTCGTAAAGCTTGCCCGGCGCAGGGGCGATTCGTCCCTGAACCGTCACGTCGCCATCCGGCGTATCCAGGTCCGGCAAGGCGGTGCGATCGGAGAAGTTGCGCTGCGCCCAGCCGCGCTGGATCACGATGGTCTGGCCGGATGGTGTCAGTTGCAGCGGCGTCAACACGTAAAAACCCGGTTTTCCCGCCATCTGCCGGTTGTCCAGGAATACCGTGTGGTTGGCCAGCCACCGACCATGCAGTTCGACTCGGCGGTACAGCAGGTCGGCACCGGCCGGCGCGCCGGTGGACAGAAAACTGCGATTGTCCAGCGCAGGCAACGCCGACTGCCGGACGATGGTGGCCTGGATTTCCCGTTTCTGGTCGGCACGGGACAACTGCCAGAGTCCCAGGCGCAGCGTCACGCTGGCTCCGATCATGGCCGCCAGAAGCACCAGCCAGAACCGGACACCAAGGGTCTTTGTCCGCGCAGGATAATGCCCAACCATGATGTACCTTGTCATCCTCGCATTCGTGGCCATCATTGGCAGTCTGGGCGCCGCGCTCTATTTCATGCTCAAGGGCGGGGACGATGGCGGCGCCGATGCCCAGGCCAAAAGCAGGCGCATGGCACGCGCACTGGCCATGCGCGTGGGTTTTTCCATCCTGCTGTTCGTCTGCGTGATGATCGCCTGGAAGCTGGGTTATATCCAGCCGACCGGCATTCCTGCCGGCAGTTGATTCAGGCTTCGCCTGGCCGGCGCGAAGAGGTCCGTGCCAGCGGTGGGAATCAGAGCCAGTAAACCAGGATATACAGGCCGAGCCAGACCACGTCCACGAAGTGCCAGTACCAGGCGGCGCCTTCGAAACCAAAGTGCTTCTGCGGCGTGAAATGGCCTTTTTGCAGACGCAGCGTGATGAACAGCAGCATCAGCATGCCGACCAGCACGTGGAAACCGTGGAATCCGGTCAACATGAAGAAGGTCGAGCCGTAAGCGCCGGAGGTCAGCTTCAGGTTCAGGTCGTTGTAGGCATGCGCATATTCATAACCCTGGACACCCAGGAAGATCACGCCGAGGATCACCGTCATCCACATGAAGGCGATCGTCTTGCTGCGATTGCCAACCTGCAATGCGTGGTGCGCAATGGTCAGGGTCACACCGGAGCTCAGCAGCAGCGCAGTGTTGATGGTCGGCAGCCAGAACGGTCCCATGGTCTGGAACGGCTCGACGATGCCAGCGGGTGACGCGGTCGCGCCCGGCACGACGCTGGGCCAGACGGCCTTGAAATCCGGCCACAACAAGGCGTTCTCGATATTGCCCAGGGCCGGCACCGAATGCACCCGCGCCCACCACAAGGCGGTAAAGAAGGCACCGAAGAACATGACTTCGGAGAAGATGAACCAGCTCATGCTCCAGCGGTACGACAGGTCGACCTTGTACCCGTAGGAGCCGCCTTCGCTTTCCGATACCGCGTCGCGGAACCAGCGGAACAGGATGACGAACACCCAGGCCAGACCGAAATACGTCATGTA
>JBFJZP010000110.1:0-7863 GCA_041622095.1 Burkholderiaceae bacterium
CATCATCTCGCTGGCGACCGGCCTGGCCAATGGGTCCACGGTGCCGGGCAGCGGACTGAATGTCGGCATAGCCGGCCGGGCCAACGGCATCTACTACCTCGGTTTCCTGGCGCGGTTCCTGCAGCAGACCGGTGACGGCAACATCCTGTCGACGCCGAACCTGCTGACGCTGGACAACGAAGAGGCCAAGATCGTGATCGGACAGAACGTACCCTTCGTGACCGGCTCGTACACCAACAACAATGCCGGCAGTGGCGGCAGCGTCAACCCGTTCCAGACGATCGAACGCAAGGATGTCGGCCTGACGCTGCGTGTCAAGCCGCAGATCAGCGAGAACGGCACCATCCGGCTGTCGATCTTTCAGGAAGTCTCCAGCGTGCAGGCCTCGTCGGTGAATTCGCCCAGTGGCCTGATCACCAACAAGCGCTCGATCGAGTCGAACGTGCTGGTCGAGGATGGTTCCATCATTGTGCTCGGCGGCCTGCTGCAGGACGAGTCGGCGAACAACGAGGAAAAAGTGCCCGGCCTGGGCGACGTGCCGCTGTTCGGTAACCTGTTTCGCAGCGAGACACGCTCGCGCAAGAAGACCAATCTGATGGTGTTCCTGCGCCCGGTGGTGGTGCGCGATGCGGCGGCCATCGATGCCTTGTCGATGGGACGCTACGAGATCATGCGGGCCGATCAACAGGCGGTGCAGCCGCGGCCAAGCGCGGTGTTGCCGAACCTGGGCACCGCGCAATTGCCGGCGCCCGAGCCGGTCAAGCCCCGTGCGGTCGAGTCCCGGCCGATGGGTGGCGCGGCGCGCTGAGTCCGCCATGCGGTTTCCATTGCCGTATGCGTTTGCCCGCACGCACCAGTTGCTGCTGGAGGACGATGGCGCGCAGCTGACCCTGGTGGTGCACCCCCAGTCGGCGCCAGCCGCATTGGGCGAGGTGTTGCGCAAGTACCCGTCGGCGGCGATTGCGCCGATGGATGCGGAGTCGCTGGTGCAGCGCATCAGCGTCGCGTATTCGCAAGGCGAGTCGAGTGCCGCGCTGGTGGCCAGCGAGGTGGCGTCGGACGTCGACCTGCAGCGCATGATGCAGGAGCTGCCGGCGGTGGAGGACCTGCTCGAGGCGGCAGACGACGCGCCGATCATCCGGCTGCTCAATGCCTTGCTGACGCAGGCGGCGCGCGAGGGCGCGAGCGACATCCATATCGAACCCTACGAACGCCATAGCAGCGTGCGGTTTCGTGTCGACGGCACCTTGCGCGAGGTGGTGCAACCCAACCGCGCACTCCATGCCGCCCTGATCTCGCGCCTGAAGATCATGGCCGAACTCGACATCTCCGAAAAACGGCTTCCGCAGGACGGCCGCATCAGCCTGCGCATCGGCACCCGCGCGGTCGATGTGCGCGTCAGCACCTTGCCCAGCGCCCAGGGTGAACGTGCGGTGCTGCGGCTACTCGACAAGTCCGGCGCCCGGCTCAACCTGGAAGCGGTCGGCATGGAAGGGCAGACGCTGCAGCGTTTCGTGAAGCTGATCGGCCAGCCACACGGCATCATCCTGGTGACCGGGCCGACCGGATCGGGCAAGACCACCACGCTGTATGCGGCGCTGAGCCGGCTCGACTGCGCGCAGACCAACATCATGACGGTCGAGGATCCGATCGAATACGAACTTGCCGGCATTGGCCAGACGCAGGTCAATGCCCGCATCGACCTGAACTTCGCCACGGCCTTGCGCGCCATCCTGCGCCAGGACCCGGACGTCATCATGATCGGCGAGATCCGGGACTTCGAGACCGCGCAGATCGCGATCCAGGCCTCGCTGACCGGCCACCTGGTGCTGGCCACGCTGCACACCAACGATGCCGCCAGCGCGGTGACGCGGCTGATCGACATGGGCGTGGAGCCGTGTCTGCTCAGCTCCTCGCTGCTGGGTGTGCTGGCACAGCGCCTGGTGCGCAAGCAATGCCTGCAGTGCGCCGGCAAGGGTTGCGCGGCTTGCGGGCAAAGCGGCTACGCCGGGCGCACCGGTGTCTACGAGTTGCTGGTGGCCGACGCCGCGATACGCGACCAGATCCACCGCCAGGCGCCGGAGTCCGAGATCCGGGCGGCGGCGATCGCCGGCGGCATGCGGCTGATGCGCCAGGACGGCGAGCGCCTGGTCACTGCCGGCATCACGACACCGGAAGAGGTGTTGCGCGTCACGCGGGACTGAACGCAGCCGTTTACTGCGCACGCCATGCCCGCTTATTCTTTCGAAGCCATCGATGCGCAAGGCGCACCGCGCAAAGGCGTCATCGATGCGGAAACCGCCCGGGCTGCGCGCAGTGCATTGCGCGCCCAGTCCCTGGTGCCGCTGCAGGTCGCGCAGCTTGGCGTCGCCACCGACGGCGATGGAGCGGGCGACGGCGCACGCGCTTCCAGTTGGTTCAGCCCGCGGGTCTTTGGTCCGGCGGCCCTGGCGGTGTGGACACGCCAGCTCGCCGGCCTGGTGTCGGCCAGCCTGCCGCTGGAACGTGCGCTGACGGCGCTGAGCGACGAAGCCGAGGATCCGCGCCAGCGCAACCTGGTCGCGGCCTTGCGCGCCGAGGTCAATGCCGGCAGCGGGTTTGCCAAGGCCTTGGCGCAGCACCCGCGCGAGTTTTCCGATATCTACGTGGCGGTGATCGGGGCCGGGGAGTACAGTGGCAACCTGGGCCTGGTGCTCGAGCGGCTGGCCGACGACCTGGCCGAGCAGCAGCAACTCAAGGCACGGCTGATCGGCGCCGCCCTGTATCCCGGCATCGTGACCGTGGTCGCGATCCTGATCGTCACCTTCCTGGTGGCGTATGTCGTGCCGCAGGTGGCCAATGTATTTGCCGGTACGCGGCAAAGCCTGCCGACCCTGACGGTGCTGATGCTGGCCACCAGCGCGCTGGTGCGCGACTACGGATTGTTTGTGCTCGGTGGCCTGGTGGCCGCAGCGCTTGGTTTGCGTTATGCGCTGCGCAGCGAAATCCTGCGCCAGCGCTTCGACGCGGCTTTCCTGACGCTGCCGCTGATCGGCCGCCTCGCACGCGGATACAACGCCGCACGGTTTGCCAACACACTGGCCATGCTGGCTGCCGCCGGCGTGCCGATCCTCAAGGCCTTGCAGTCGGCGGCAGAAACCTTGAACAACCGCGCGATGCGTGCCGATGCGCTGGCCGCGCTGGTGCTGGTGCGCGAAGGCGCACCGATCGCCGCCGCACTGAGCCGGCACAAGCGTTTCCCGCCGATGTTGTCGATGTTTGCACGGCTGGGCGAGCAGACCGGCCAGTTGCCGCTGATGCTGCAACGCGTGGCGGCGCAACTCAGCGCCGACGTGCAGCGCCGCGCGATGCAACTGGCCACCATCCTCGAGCCGTTGCTGATCGTCACCATGGGCCTGGTGGTGATGCTGATCGTGCTGGCGGTGATGTTGCCGATCATCCAGCTCAATCAGCTGGTACGCTGAGTCAGCTGCTGCGTTGCGCCGGCCCGATCGGCCTGAGGATCGCGACCGATCCCACCAGACGATTACGCCGGCAAGCCGGGCGTGTTGGCTGCCGGTCATGAAAACCGAAAACCGAAAACCGAAAATCGGAACCTGAAAATGAAAATCACCCGAATCCTCACCTACCGTGTTCCACCGCGCTGGATGTTCGTCAAGATCGAGACCGACGAGGGCATTTCCGGCTGGGGCGAGGCGGTGGTCGAAGGCCGTGCCCGCACGGTCGAGACGGCGGTGCAGGAGTTCGCGCGTGACCTGGTGGGCCAGGATGCGTCGCGTATCAATGACCACTGGCAGATGATGTACCGCAGCAATTTCTACCGCGGCGGCGCGATCCTGATGAGCGCCATCGCCGGCATCGACCAGGCCTTGTGGGACATCAAGGGCAAGGCGCTGGGCGTGCCGGTGTATGAATTGCTGGGCGGCAAGGTGCGCGACCGGATGAAGGTCTACAGCTGGGTCGGCGGCGACCGTCCGGCCGACATTGTCGAAGGCATGCGCAAGCTGATGGAAGGAGGTTTTGACACCTTCAAGCTCAATGGCACGGAGGAGATGACCATGCTCGATACGCCGCGTGCGGTCGACGCGGCCATTGCCAAGGTGGCGGCGGTGCGCGATGCGCTCGGCATGCAGGTCAGTTTCGGCCTGGATTTCCATGGCCGGGTGGCCGCGCCGATGGCCAAGGTCCTGCTGCGCGAACTCGAGCCGTATCGGCCGCTGTTCGTCGAGGAGCCGGTGCTGGCCGAGCAGGCGGAGTTCTACCCCCGGCTGGCCGAAGCCACGTCGATTCCGCTGGCGGCGGGCGAGCGCATGTATTCGCGATTCGAGTTCAAGCGGGTGCTGCAGGATGGCGGCATTGCGATCCTGCAACCCGACCTGTCGCACGCCGGTGGCATCACCGAATGCCACAAGATCGCGGCGATGGCCGAAGCCTATGACGTGGCGTTTGCGCCGCATTGCCCGCTCGGGCCGGTGGCGCTGGCATCCTGCCTGCAGGTCGACTTCGTCGCGCACAACGCGGTGCTGCAGGAGCAGAGCATGGGCATCCACTACAACAAGGGCGCGGAACTGCTCGACTATGTGATCAACAAGGACGACTTCCGTATCGACCAGGGATACATCCATGCCTTGCCCGGGCCGGGTTTGGGCGTGGAGGTCGACGAGGAGCGGGTGATTGCGGCGAGCAAGGCCGCACCGGATTGGCGCAACCCGATCTGGCGCCATGCCGACGGCAGCATCGCCGAATGGTGAGCCACTGACGCGGCCTGTGGGTCGCGCCGCTCAACCGCCACCGTTCGGCGCGCGGACATAAAGCTCCGCCGCCACGGCGCGGACCTGCTCGAGCAGCAACCGGGCGCCGCCGGACATCATCTGGTCACGCTGCGTGATGATGCCGAAGCTGTCCATCTGGCACGGCAGGTCGATCGGCAGGATGGCCATGCCGGCGCCCGGTGCCCAGGCGCGCGCCACGTCCAGCGGCATCACATGCAGGAAGTCGGAGTGCTGCAGCAAGCTGGAGACCACCGACAACACCGTGGTCTCCACCACGCTGGCCGGCGGCGCCAGATGGGCGCGGTGGAACATCATGTCGAAACGGTGGCGCAGCAGGCTGCCACGCGGCGACAGGATCCAGCCGGCATGGGCCAGGTCTGCCAACTGCAGATCGGCATGTCGCAGCATCGGGTGTCCGCAGCGGGCCACCGCACAGTCGATTTCCTCCGACAGGTCTTCGTACACCATCGTCGACTCGTCCTGCTGCGACTGCAGCCGCGCGATCAGGAAGTCGAGTGTGCCGGTGGCCAGCCGGTGCAGCAGTTGATCGCTGGTATCGACCTGGATCTGGATGGTCAGGTCCGGCGCGATCGCCTTGGCGCGCAACACCGCCTGCGGCACCAGGGTCGTCGACGCGGTCAGGATGGTGCCGACACGGACCTGGCCGGACAAGCCGGCACGCAGGGCGGTAACCGCCTCCTGGCCTTGGGCCAGGTTGTTCATGGCCAGGCGTACATGGCGGATCATCGTCTCGCCGTACAGAGTGGGGCGGATACCGCGTGGCAGGCGGTCGAACAGGGGTACGCCGAACAAGGTCTCGATGTCGCGCAGCATCTTGGAAGCTGCCGGCTGGCTCATCGCGGTCTGGTGCGCCGCCTGGTGCAGGTTGCGGGTCTGGTCCAGCGCCAGCAGCAGTGCCATCTGGCGCGTCTTCAGGCGGGTGCCGGGTTGTGGCGTGGGTTCTGCATTGTTCATGCGGACAGGGACTTGTGTGCCAATGACATACAGAAAAACATATCAATTGGAATTGAATAATCATTTGTACTGTATCCGTATGCGCACTACCATGCGCTCGCGCACGCCGGGTTTCGGGCCGTTCTGGCCGGGCCGCAGTCGCGCGTTACCGATACCTTGAAAGACACGACACCATGAGCACCCCCAAGAATCGTCCGCTGCGTTCCGCTGCCTGGTTTGGCTCCCAGGACAAGAACGGCTTCATGTACCGCAGCTGGATGAAGAACCAGGGCATCCCGGACCATGAGTTCCAGGGCAAACCCATCATCGGCATCTGCAACACCTGGTCCGAGTTGACGCCGTGCAACGCGCATTTCCGCAAGATTGCCGAACACGTCAAGCGTGGCGTGTCGGAGGCCGGTGGCTTCCCGGTCGAGTTCCCGGTGTTCTCGAACGGCGAGTCCAACCTGCGACCGACCGCGATGCTGACCCGCAACCTGGCCAGCATGGACGTGGAAGAGTCGATCCGCGGCAACCCGATGGACGCGGTGGTGCTGCTGGTCGGTTGCGACAAGACCACGCCGGCGCTGCTGATGGGCGCGGCCAGCTGCGACATCCCGACCATTGTCGTGACCGGCGGGCCGATGCTCAATGGCAAACACGAGGGCCGCGACATCGGCTCCGGCACCGTGGTCTGGCAACTGCACGAAGCCGTCAAGGCCGGCAAGATCAGCCTGCACGAGTTCATGTCGGCAGAGGCCGGCATGTCGCGTTCGGCCGGTACCTGCAACACCATGGGCACTGCGTCGACGATGGCCTGCATGGCCGAGGCACTGGGCACGTCGCTGCCGCACAACGCGGCGATCCCGGCGGTGGACGCGCGCCGCTACGTGCTGGCACATATGTCCGGCATGCGGATCGTCGACATGGTCTGGGAAGACCTGAAGCTGAGCCGGGTGCTGACACGCGAGGCCTTCGAGAACGCGATCCGCGTCAACGCCGCGATCGGCGGATCGACCAATGCGGTGATCCACCTCAAGGCGATCGCCGGGCGCATGGGCATTCCACTGGAGCTGGAGGACTGGACCCGTATCGGCAAGGGCACGCCGACCCTGGTCGACCTGCAGCCCTCGGGCCGTTTCCTGATGGAGGAGTTCTACTACGCCGGTGGCCTGCCGGGCGTGTTGCGCCGCCTCGGCGAGGCCGGTCTGCTGCCACACAAGCAGGCGCTGACGGTCAACGGGCAGGCGATCTGGGACAACGTCAAGGACGCGCCGATCCACAACGACGAGGTGATCCGCCCGTTGGAGAAACCCCTGGTGGCCGACGGCAGCATGTGTATCTTGCGCGGCAACCTGGCGCCGCGCGGTGCGGTGCTCAAGCCCTCGGCGGCCACGCCGGCGCTGATGCAGCACCGCGGCAAGGCGGTGGTGTTCGAGGATTTCGACCATTACAAGGCGCGTATTGTCGACCCGGACCTGGACGTGGATGCGAATTCGGTCATGGTGCTGAAGAACTGCGGGCCCAAGGGTTATCCGGGCATGGCCGAGGTCGGCAACATGGGCCTGCCGCCGAAGCTGCTGGCGCAGGGCATCACCGACATGGTGCGCATATCGGACGCGCGCATGAGCGGCACCGCCTATGGCACGGTGGTGCTGCATGTGGCGCCGGAGGCGGCAGCCGGCGGACCGCTGGCGATCGTGCGGGACGGCGACTGGATCGTGCTCGACAGCCAGGCTGGCAAGCTCGACCTGGAGATCAGCGACGAAGAAATCGCCCGGCGCCAGGCCGAGTGGCAGGGCCCGCCGGCCGGCAAGCTCAAGTCCGGCTACCAGCAGTTGTATATCGACCGGGTGCTGCAGGCCGACGAAGGTTGCGACTTCGACTTCCTGGTCGGCTGCCGCGGCTCGGAAGTGCCGAAACATTCGCACTGAACCGGTACCCGCAGAGGGCCGGGCGCCGCGCCTGCGGGTCGGCGCTGCGGCTGCCCGCTCACCCCTCGACGATCTGCAGCCAGTCCCAGCGTTCCCGGTAACTGGCGGCTTTCTGGCGAAACAGTTCGCGGTGGTCGATCAGTGGATTGGGGCGCAGGATGCCGCGGTACAAGGCGTCCAGGCCGTACGGTGCGTACAACTGG
>JBFJZP010000111.1:0-7812 GCA_041622095.1 Burkholderiaceae bacterium
CGGCCGGCGATCGACGCCCCAGGCGCAGGGGCAGCGGCATCCGGCGCTGCCGGCGCACCGCTGCGGTCCGCCGCACGCGCCTGCATCAATTCATAGGTCGTGCGCTGGTCCGGCGTCAACATCGCGTTGATCTTGAGCCGCATCTCGGCCAGCAACTTCTCGCGCGCCGGCGCCCGCTGCGCCTGCTCCAGATCGGCCAGCGCCATCAGGCGCGGCCGCATCTCGGCAAAAATCGCGTCGAGCCGGGCTTGCTGGTCCGCGCCGAGCTGGAGTTCGTTGACCAGGCGCTCGCGCTGCGCGGCAATCCCGCCTGCGGCCGGCTGTGCATGTGCGGACGACAACCAGGACCAGCCAACGGCGCTGCCGTTGCTGGGGCCCGATGCGCCAGGCGCTGGCGCCGAAGCCCCGGCCGCCGGAGGCTCGACGCCGGCGATACGCACCCGCAGCGCTGCATTCGGCACCTTGAGCACGTTCTCGCGCTGGTCGGTCACGATCCGCACATTGGCGGTCATGCCCGGAAGCAGGCGTCCGCCGTTGTTGGCAAAACCGACCACCGCGACATAGGTCACCACATTGGCGATGGTCTGGGCCGCCTTGCGCACCTGGCGCACCTCGCCCTCGAAGGTCTGGCCGGGAAACGCGTCGACCGTGAACGTCGCCCGCTGCCCGACACGGATGCGCCCGACGTCGCTCTCGTCGACGCTGGCA
Source organism: Burkholderiaceae bacterium (assembly GCA_041622095.1). Classification (GTDB taxonomy): domain Bacteria; phylum Pseudomonadota; class Gammaproteobacteria; order Burkholderiales; family Burkholderiaceae_C; genus CAISIP01. The sequence continues at coordinate 709 of JBFJZP010000111.1, forward strand.
TCGACCTGCATGTCCGACAGGTTCTGTGCGATCACGAACAACTCCGGCGACTGCAGGCTGGCCGCCACGGTCTGCCCCTTCTCGATCGCGCGCTTGATCACGATGCCGTTGACCGGCGAGGTGATCCGGGTCCGGGCCAGGTCCACCCGGGCCTGCGCCAGCGCCGCCTCGCGCTGGGCCACATTGGCCATGGCGGTCCTGATCTGCGCTTCGGTCACGCCGACCTGGGCCTGAGTCGCCTTGAGCGCCTCGGTGGTGGTATTGACCAGCGCCCGCGCCCGATCCGCCTCGCTCTGCGCGATGAACTGCATCTGCACCAGGCTTTGCTTGCGCTCGAAATCGCGCTGCGCTTCGTTCAGGTCGACCTGCGCACGCGCGACCTGGGCCCGGCTGGCCGCCGCGTTGGCCTGGGCGGTCGCCACTGCCGCCTGCGCCGCCTCGACATCGGCCTGGGCGGAGCGGACCCGGTATTCGAAGGTCTCCGGGTCGATCTGGGCGATCAGCTGGCCGGCCTTGACCTCGGAGTTGAAGTCCACCAGCAGGTCCCGGATCTGGCCCGACACCTGGGTGCCGACCGACACCTGGGTGACCGGGTTGACCGCGCCGCTGGCCGAGACGGTGGCCTGGAGGTTGCCGCGTTCGATCTTGGCGGTCCGGTACTGCACCGGGTCGGCGCCGGCACGTTGCGACCACCACCAGAATCCGCCTGCCGAGCCCAATAGCAGCAACAACACGAGGAGCCAAGCGGTTTTCTTCATGCAGCGATTCTAGGAACAAGCGGCACTTTCCAGCGGTCGGTGCTTACTGCTTTTGTCAAGGCCGCACAAACTGCTTCGCGCCGCCAGGATGCATATCACCGCCTCACCTGGGCACTACGTCGCATGCCGCTGGCGCCCAGGGCCGCCGCGCGCCCTTGCGCGACCTGTTGCCCCGGCTCGACCCGCAGATGTTCTGGCAGGTGCACCGCGGAACCGTGGTCCGGGCGGCGGCGGTGACCGCGGTTCACTGTGACAAATCGGGCAAACTATGGCTTCATTTGCGCGGGCGCGACGACAAGCTGCCAGTGAGCCGCCTGTACGCCCACCTTTTCAAGGCCATGTGATGTCGATTGGCCTCCCACCTGCCAATGGCGCCACCCATGCCTGACCCGATCAACACACCGTCCCTTACACCGATGAACACACCCATCTCCACCCCGACCGATGCGGATGCCACCCGCGTGCTGGCGTTCTGGCTGGAGGATGCAGTGCAGCAGGGCGGATGGCCAAGCCGCAACCTGAGCGACCTGTGGTTTGGCGGCGGCCCTGCGCTCGACCAGGCTATCGCACGCGATTTCGGCGCGCTGGTGCACGCGGCGCTGGCCGGCGGCATGCGCACCTGGGAAGACCAGCCAGCGGATCGACTGGCGCTGGTCATCCTGCTGGACCAGTTCACGCGCAATGTGTTTCGATCGCAGGCGCAGGCCTTCGCTGGAGACCCACGCGCCCAGGCGCTGGTGCTCGACGGCATCGAACGCGGCTGGGACCGGCGCCTGCCACTGGCCGGTTCGGTGTTTTTCTATATGCCGCTGATGCATGCCGAAGACCTGGCGTTGCAGGACCGGTGTGTCGCGTGTTTTCAGGCACTGGCAAACGACGCACCGCCCGAGCGCAGGCAAGGCCTGCTCGGCAACCTCGAGTTTGCCGAAAAGCATCGCGACATCATTGCCCGGTTCGGTCGATTTCCCTATCGCAACGCCGCACTCGGGCGCGTCAACAGCCCCGACGAAGAAGAATTCCTGCGCAACGGGCCGCGCTTCGGTCAATAAGCCGACCGCCACCTAGAATTCAGGACATGAGCACGCCTTCCCCGACCCCCGCCAAGAATGCAACGCCGGCTGGCGCGACCGAGCCGCACAAGCCGAGCAACTTCCTGCGCCAGATCATCGAATCCGACCTGGCCTGCGGCGTCAATGCCCAGCGCAAATGGGCCGGCAGCCCGGGCGACGCAGCCCACCATGCCGCCGGACAGCCGGACCCGGCCCGCATCCGCACCCGTTTTCCGCCCGAGCCCAACGGCTACCTGCATATCGGACACGCCAAGAGCATCTGCCTGAATTTCGGCCTGGCACAGGAATACGGCGGCGTCTGCCACCTGCGTTTCGACGACACCAACCCGGAAAAGGAAGACCAGGAGTTCGTCAACGGCATCATCGACACGGTGCACTGGCTCGGATTCGACTGGAACGCCAATGGCACCAGCCACCTGTACCACGCCAGCGACTATTTCGACTTCATGTACCAGGCGGCGGAGTACCTGATCACCGCCGGCCATGCCTATGTGGATGAACAAAGCGCCGAAGACATGCGCATCAACCGCGGCGACTTCTCCCGGCCCGGTGTCGACAGCCCGTTTCGCAACCGCAGTGCGGCCGAGAACCTGGAGCGGTTTCGCGAAATGCGCGACGCCAAGCACCTGGACGGCACGATGGTGTTGCGCGCCAAGGTCGACATGGCCAGCCCGAACATCAACATGCGCGACCCGACCATCTACCGGATCCGGCGCGCCGAACACCACAACACCGGCGACAAGTGGTGCATCTACCCGATGTACGCGTATGCGCACCCGGTCGAGGATGCGCTCGAACAGATCACACACAGCATCTGCACACTGGAGTTCGAAGACCAGCGCCCCTGGTACGACTGGTTGCTCCAGCGCCTGATCGAAGGTGGACTGCTCAGTGCCCCGCCACCGCGCCAGTATGAATTCGCCAGGCTGAACGTCACCTACGTCATCACCAGCAAGCGCAAGCTGGCAGCGCTGGTGTACGACCACAAGGTCAGGGGCTGGGACGATCCACGCATGCCGACCCTGGTCGGCTTGCGCCGGCGTGGCTACACGCCGGAGAGCCTGCGCCTGCTGGCGGAACGCGCCGGCACCAGCAAGGCGGGCGGCTGGACCGAATACAGCACGCTGGAAGCCTGCCTGCGCGAGACGCTGGAAGGCAGCGCTGCACGGGCCATGGCGGTGCTCGACCCGATCCGCCTGGTCATCACCAACTGGGACGAGGTGATGGGTTTGTCGGCCACTGGCCACAGCAAGCAGGACGCTTGCAGCGCACCGGTGCACCCGCACCGGCCGGAGCTGGGTCAACGCCATTTCTCGATGGGACACGAAGTCTGGATCGAACGCGGCGACTTCGAGGAAACGCCGCCCAAGGGTTTCTTCCGGCTGTTCCCCGGCAACAAGGTCCGACTGAAATACGGGCATGTGATCGAATGCACCGGATGCAGCAAGGATGCGGACGGCCGCGTCACGGCGGTGCAGGCCCGCCTGATCCCCGACACCAAGAGCGGCACGCCGGGTTCGGACTCTGTCAAGGTCAAGGGTGTGATCACCTGGGTCGGCGTGACCGATGGCGTACCCGCCGAGGTACGGCTGTACGACCGCTTGTTCAACGACCCGCAGCCGGATGCCGGCGGGCGCGACTTCCTCGCCAGCCTCAATCCGAACAGCCTGCGGGTGGTCCAGGCGATCCTGGAGCCATCGCTGGCGCAGGCGCGGCCGGACGACAAGTTCCAGTTCGAACGCCACGGTTACTTCGTCGCGGACCGGGTCGACCACACAATCGGCAAACCGGTGTTCAACCTGTCGGTCGGCCTGAAAGACACCTGGGCCAAATAGGCGCTTGTCGCTGGGGTGCCGCCGATGTGCTGCTCCAGCTCGCCAGCCTGGTGACCACCAAGGATCGCGCGCCGGGGACGGTGCGCGTGATTTGATGCGATGATCTGGCCCGGAGTCCGATCATGCTGCACACCCCCCAACTATTCCGTCCCCTGCTCGTTGCGCAGGAACATCCCGCCCCGATCAACCTGGTGTTCAGCGGCGACATGCTGCTGGTGCGCGAGAGCGACATGCATCCGCACCTGGACCTGCAAGCCCATGTGTTGCCGGCCGCATCGCCGTTCATTCCGGTGGGTATCCTGGGCGAACGCTATTTCCAGGTCACCTGGGTCACGCCCGGCAGCGAGGCCTGGCCCGGTTATGCGTTTCGCAAACTGCGCTCGCTTTTCGGCGCGCTGGACGCCGAATTGCTGGCGATTGCCGGGCGCGCATTCCAGCTGGTCGAATGGGCACGGACGCACCGGTTCTGCGGCGCCTGCGGCGCGCCGACGCAGCTGATACCGGGCGAGCGCTGCATGCGCTGCACCGCCTGCAGCCACATGGCTTATCCGCGTATCTCGCCGGCGATGATGGTGCTGATCCAGCGCGGAGACTCGATCCTGCTGGCGCGCCACCTGAACTCCCCGACCGGATTCTTCACTGCGCTGGCCGGCTTCCTGGAGGCCGGCGAATCGATCGAGGATGCAATCCACCGCGAGGTGCAGGAGGAAGTGGGTCTGCAGGTGCGCGACCTGGCCTACTTCGGCAGCCAGCCATGGCCGTTCCCGCATTCGCTGATGATTGCGTTCACCGCGCAATACGCCGACGGAGAGATCGCGGTCGATACCTCGGAGATCGCCGAGGCCCGCTGGTTCGGGCCGCAAGACCCGCTGCCGCCAGTGCCGCCGCTGGGTCTGTCGATCGCCGGCCACCTGATCCACGCCCACCTGCCGCGCCAGCAGGCGCAGGCCGCCACAGCGACCTGACGCCATCGCCGCGACCCCGGGTTGCGGCGACGGGCGCCCGTGCGACTACTCGCCGAGGTAGGCCGCGCGAACCTTCGGATCCTTGAGCAGCACCTTGGCGTCGCCACTCATGGTGATCAGGCCGGAGTCCATCACATAGGCGCGATTGGCCACTCCCAGTGCACGGCTGGCGTTCTGCTCGACCAGCACGATGGTGACGCCCTGGGCATACACGTCGCGCACCACCTCGAAGATCTTGTCGACCATGATCGGCGACAAACCCATCGACGGCTCGTCCATCAGCAAGACCTTGGGCCGGCTCATCAGCGCACGCCCCATGGCCAGCATCTGCTGCTCGCCACCGGACATGGTGCCGGCGAGCTGGTCGCGGCGCTCGCGCAGGCGCGGGAAAATCGTGAAGACCTTCTCGGCATCGGCATCGATCGCGTCCTGGTCCTTGCGCACGTAAGCGCCCATCTGCAGGTTTTCCATGATGGTCATGCGCGCGAACACGCCCCGGCCTTCCGGAACCATGGCCAGGCCCTGGCGCACCAGATCCCAGGGGCCCTGGCCCTTGATGCTCTTGCCCATGTATTCGATGTCGCCGGAGTTGATGCCGATGGTGCCGGTGATGGCTTTCATCGTCGTGGTCTTGCCGGCTCCGTTGGAGCCGATCAGCGTGACCAGTTCGCCCTCGTGGACTTCGAAGTCGATACCCTTGACCGCCTGGATGCCGCCGTACGAGACCTTCAGGTCCGTGACCTTGAGCAGTGTGTTGGCCATGTCAGTGCCCTCCCGTTCCGAGATAGGCCTCGATGACCTTTTCGTTCTTCTGCACTTCCGCGGGCAGACCCTCCGCAATCTGTTTGCCGTAGTCGAGCACCGTCACCCGGTCGCACAGGCCCATGACCAGCTTCACATCGTGTTCGATCAACAGGATGGTGCGCTTGTCATGGCGGATCTGGTCGATCAGCTCGCGCAACTGCACCTTCTCGGTCGCATTCATGCCGGCGGCCGGCTCGTCCAGCGCGATCAGCTGGGGATCGGTCGCCAGGGCGCGGGCAATCTCCAGCCGCCGCTGGTCGCCATAACTCAGCGTGCGGGCCTTGTAGTCGGCCAGCTTGCCGATGCCGACGTATTCGAGCAGTTCCTGCGCGCGCTGGGCGATTTCCTTTTCTTCCTTGCGAAAGCTGGCGGTGCGGAACATCGCGCCGATCAAACCGGATTGGGTGCGGATATGCCGCCCCACCATGACGTTTTCCAGCGCGGTCATCTCGGCGAACAGACGAATGTTCTGGAACGTGCGGGCGATGCCGGCCTTGGCCACCTCATGCACCGCTGATGGCTTGTAGGGCTTGCCCGCCAGTTCGAATGTGCCGCTGTCGGGCGTATACAAGCCGGTGATCACGTTGAAGAACGTGGTCTTGCCGGCGCCGTTGGGGCCGATCAGGCCGTAGACCTGGCCACGGGTGATGGTGATGCCGACATCGCTGAGCGCCTGCAGACCACCGAAACGCTTGGAAATGCCAGCGACCTTGAGAATCGTATCTGTCATGGCATGGCCCTCAATTGTTCGCCTGCAAGGACTTGCCGTGATCCGGGCTCGGCCACAGGCCGCGCGGACGCATCAACATGATGGTGATCATCGCCAGCGCGATCAGCAGCTGACGCAGGATGGAGGCGTCCAGCCGGCCGCCGGTGAACGCCTGCAAGGGACTGGCGACATACCGCAATACCTCCGGCAAGGCTGCGAGCAACACCGCACCGAGCACCACGCCGGGCAGGTGGCCCAGGCCGCCGAGCACCACCATCGAGACGATCATCACCGACTCCATCAGCGTGAACGACTCGGGCGACACGAATCCCTGGAACGACGCGAACAAGGCGCCGCTGACGCCGCCGAACGATGCGCCCATGCCGAACGCGAGCAGCTTCAGGTTGCGGGTATTGATACCCATGGCCTTGGCCGCCACCTCGTCTTCGCGGATCGCCATCCAGGCCCGGCCGACACGCGACAAGGCCAGGCGATGGCTCAGGATGATGCTGAACACCACCAGGATCAGGAACAGGTAGTAGTACATCGTCACCGATGTCAGCTCGAAATTGCCGATCATCAGCGAACGCGACATGTCGACGTCGAAGATCCGGAACGCGTCAATGCCGCTGATGCCCTTGGGTCCGTTGGTGATGTTCACCGGATGGTCCAGGTTGTTCAGGAACACCCGGATGATCTCGCCGAAACCCAGCGTCACGATGGCCAGGTAGTCACCGCGCAGCTTGAGCGTGGGCGCGCCGAGCAGCATGCCGAAGAACGCGGCCACCCCGGCCGCCAGCGGTATCACCACCAGGATCGGTGTGTGGATGCCATTCGGGTACAGGGCGCCGATCCAGGCAAAGGTCTGCGACAGGTGCGGCGAGGCCAGCAGCGCATACAGGTAGGCGCCCACGGCAAAAAACGCCACATATCCGAGGTCGAGCAACCCCGCGTAGCCGACCA
>JBFJZP010000112.1:0-7796 GCA_041622095.1 Burkholderiaceae bacterium
GCAATATTGCCGTGGCGGCTGGATGCAGCGCACGCAGATGCAGAAGGCCACCTCCGACATGATGGAGCGGTTTGACGTGCGCCCGCGTGACGCGTTGCTGTCGTGCGCGAGTTTTTCCGGCGGCAACCAGCAAAAGCTGGTGCTCGCGCGTGAACTCGGCCAGGCCCCCCGGGTGCTGCTGGTCGGCCAGCCGACCCGTGGCGTCGACATCGGTGCGATCGAATTCATCTATGGCCAGTTGCGCGCGATGCGCGACGCCGGTTGTGCGGTGCTGGTGGTGTCCAGCGAACTCGACGAGATCCTGGCCTTGTCCGACCGGGTCATCGTCATGAACCAGGGCCGGGTGGCCGGCGAGTTGCCGATCGCCGAATGCAACGAGAACAGCCTGGGCATGTTGATGATCGGCGGCGACAGCGCGCGACACGCGGCGACAGGCGCGGTGGCCCCATGACGAACCAGCCGCTGCCGCGCTGGGCCGATCTGGTCCTGCTGCCGATCGTGAACCTGGCGATGGCCTTGCTGGCTGCAGGCGTCATGGTCTGGTTCGTCGGGCAGGACCCGCTGGAAGTCATCACCGTGCTGGTGCATGGCGCGTTCGGCACCACCCGCGGACTGAGCTACACGCTGTATTACGCCACCACCTTCGTTTTCACCGGGCTGGCGGTGGCGGTGGCGTTCCATGGCGGCTTGTTCAACATCGGCGGCGAGGGCCAGGCGATTCTGGGCGGGCTGGGTACCGGCCTGGTGGCCTTGTGGTTGTCGGCCAGTTTGCCGGCATGGCTGATGTTGCCGCTGATGCTGCTGGTGGGCGCCTTGTTCGGCATGGTCTGGGCGGCGATACCGGGTTACCTGCAGGCCTACCGTGGCAGCCATGTGGTGATCACCACCATCATGTTCAACTTCCTGGCCAGCAGCCTGCTGGTCTACCTGCTGGTCAACCACCTCAAGGTGCCGGGCAACATGTCGGTCGAGAGCGCGCCATTCGCCGCATCGGCCAAGTTGCCGAGCATGCACACCTTCATGGGCTGGCTGGGCATCGAGTGGCCGAACTCGCCGTTCAACACCAGCGTGTTCCTGGCGGTGCTCGCCGCCGTCGGCGTCTATTTTTTCCTGTGGCATACCCGGCTCGGCTACGAGCTGCGCGCCACCGGCTCCAGTGCGCGCGCCGCGGCGTATGCCGGCATCCACCCGAACCACCAGGTGATGCTGGCGATGGGCCTGTCGGGTGCCCTGGCCGGTCTGGTCGGCATGAACGAGATCGCGGGCGTCAACGGCCGGCTGATGCTCGAGTACGTCAGCGGCGCCGGCTTCACCGGTATTGCGGTGTCCTTGATGGGGCGCAGCCATCCGTTCGGCATCGTGCTGGCCAGCATCCTGTTCGGTGCCTTGTTCCAGGGTGGCGCCGAGGTCAGTTTCGAGGTGCGCGGCTTCAGCCGCGACATGGTCGTGATGCTGCAGGGATTCATCGTCTTGTTCTCCGGCGCCATGGCGTACGTGCTGGCACCGGCGGTGGCCCGGGTCGTGCGGGCCCTGCACGCAGGGGCTGCGAACAGGGCAGGCGCACCAGGAGCGGAGTATGGATGAAGCGATGATCGGCTCGCTGATCGCGTCGACGCTGCGGGTGTCGACGCCGCTGATCCTGTGTGCGCTGGCCGGCTTGTTGTCCGAACGCGCCGGCGTCATCGACATCGGCCTGGAAGGCAAGATGCTGTTTGCCGCATTTGCCGCCGGCGCGGCCGGTGTGAGTTTCGGTTCCACCACGCTCGCCTTGCTGATCGCGATGGGCACCACGGTGTTGTTGTCCTGGCTGCATGGTTTTGCCTGCGTCAGCCATCGGGGTGACCAGGTGGTGTCGGGCGTGGCGATCAACATCATCGCGGTCGGCATGACCGCGGTGCTCGGCATCGCCTGGTTCGCCCAGGGGGGCCAGACACCGCCGGTTACCACCGAGGTACGGATGCAGTCGCTGATGCCCGGCGTGGTCGAGGCGCTCGAAGGTGTGCCGATACTGGGTACGATCCTGGGCCAGGGACTGCTCAGCCACAACGCGCTGGTGTATGTCGCCTTGTTCCTGGTGCCGGCGGTTTGGTGGTTGATGTTCCGGACCCGATTCGGCCTGCGCCTGCGCGCCGTGGGCGAAAACGCGCACATGGTCGACGCGGCCGGTGTGTCGGTCCCGCGCATGCGCTATGCGGCGCTGACGCTCAATGGCATGTTGTGCGGCCTGGCGGGCAGTTACCTGGTGCTGGCGCAGAATGCGGCCTTTGTGCCGAACATGACCGCCGGGCGCGGATTCATGGCGCTGGCCGCGCTGATCTTCGGCAAATGGCATCCAGTCAAGGCTTTCTGGGCCTGCCTGTTGTTCGGTTTTCTCGACGCGGTGGCGATCCGCCTGCAAGGTGTGTCCCTGCCAGGTATCGGGCAGGTGCCGGTGCAACTGATCCAGGCCTTGCCTTACCTGTTGACGGTGATCCTGCTGGCCGGCTTCATCGGCCGCACGGTGGCGCCGCAGGCACTGGGCAAACCCTATCTGAAGGAGCGCTGATCGCCATGCCATCCACCGATCCGATGACGCGACTCGAACAGGACGCGATGCTGGCGGCCGCGCGCGCCGCGATGGACCGGGCTTATGCGCCGTATTCGAACTTCCATGTCGGTGCCGCGGTGCTCGACGAAAACGGTGCGATCCACGCCGGCTGCAATGTCGAGAACGCAGCCTATCCGCAAGGTGTCTGCGCCGAGGCGGGCGCCCTGAGTGCGATGGTGCTCGCCGGCGGTACCCGCGCCCGGGCGGTGTTGGTGATGGGTCATGGCGATGCGCTCGTCACCCCGTGTGGCGGATGCCGCCAGAAAATTCGCGAATTCGCTGCGCCCGATACGCCGGTGCTGATTGCGGGCGACGGGCAGGTCCGTGCCAGCTTCACACTGGAGCAGCTGCTGCCGCACAGTTTCGGTCCAGAGCACCTGGGCAAGGCTTGATCGGCGGAGCGCGCGCCTGATGCTGGCCCAGGAGATCATCCGCGTCAAACGCGATGGCGGTGTGCTCGACGAGGCGCAGATCGCCGCCTTCGTCACCGGCCTGGTCGATGGCGGCTGGAGCGAAGGGCAGGCCGCTGCGCTGGCGATGGCGATTTTTCTCAAGGGCTTGTCGACACCCGAGACGGTGGCATTGACGCGGGCGATGACCCACTCCGGCAGCGTCATCGACTGGGCCGGGCAAAACCTCGGCGGACCGATCCTGGACAAACACTCCACCGGCGGTGTCGGCGACAAGGTCAGCCTGATGCTGGCGCCGATGCTGGCGGCCTGTGGTGCCTATGTGCCGATGATCTCCGGCCGGGGCCTGGGCCACACCGGCGGCACGCTGGACAAGATGGACAGCATACCGGGCTACCAGACGGCAGCGGCCACCGACCTGTTGCGCCAGACCTTGCGCGACGCCGGTTGCGCGATCGTCGGCCAGACCGCCGACCTGGCACCGGCCGACCGGCGGCTGTATGCGATCCGCGACGTGACCGCCACCGTCGAATCGATCCCGCTGATCACCGCCAGCATCCTGTCGAAAAAACTCGCGGCCGGCCTGCAGGCCCTGGTGCTCGATGTCAAGGTCGGCAACGGTGCGTTCGCGGCAACGCCGGAGATGGCCCGGGCGCTGGCGCAGTCGCTGGTGTCGGTCGCCAACGGCGCCGGACTGCCGACGCGGGCGCTGATCACCGACATGAACCAGGTGCTGGGACACAGCTGCGGCAACGCGCTGGAGGTGATGGAGGCGCTGGAGTTCCTGAATGGCAAGAGACGCGATCCGCGGCTGGCGCAGGTCACCATCGCCTTGTGTGCCGAATTGCTGGTACTGGGGAAACTGGCGACCGACCATGACGATGCGGCCAGCCGTATTCTGCGCGTGCTCGACGACGGATCCGCGCTGGAGCATTTCGCGCGCATGGTGGCTGCACTGGGCGGACCGGCGGATTTCGTGCAACGCCCGCGCGCGCACCTTGCGGCTGCACCCGTGCAGCGCGAGGTGCTGGCCGAATCCGGTGGCTGGGTCGTGCAACATGCCACGCGTGACATCGGCCTGCTGGTGATCGAGCTTGGCGGCGGCCGGCACCAGGCGGGCGACACGATCGATCACCGCGTCGGCCTGGCTGAGGTGGTGGCGGTCGGGCAACGTGTCCAGGCGGGTGACCGGCTTGCCGTGGTGCATGCGCCCGATGCCGCTGCCGCCGAGCATGCGACCAATCGCCTGGCCACCTTGCTGCGCCTGGCCGATGCACCGGTGGCCGGCAGCGCGATGTTGCCACTCGTCACGCCGCTGGCAGCCGGCGGTCAGTGACCCGCCAGCACCTTGTGCATCCGGACCGCGTCGATCACCCCTTCGTAGTAGCCACTGACAATCCCGACGCGGACATAACCGCGCTTCTCGTAGAAGCGCAGTGCGTGCAGGTTGTCGGCCCGCGCCTCGAGTCCCACCCGGCGCACGCCTGCGACACGTGCAGACTGTTCCAGCCAGTCCGTCAGGTCACGTCCCAGCCCCTGATGCCGCGCCACCGGCCATACAGCCAGCAGCACCAGGTGCGCATCATCGTCGCCGTACTGCATGATGCCGAAGCCGCGCAGTTGACCGCGCCGCCTGCTGACGACCACGTTGGTCTGGGCATCGCGAATCGCCTGCATCACCCGCGCAGCGGTCCAGCTCCAGGACAGGCCTTGTTCCACGCAATCGCGCGACATGTGTGCAATGCCGGGCGCATCGGCGCTTGTCGCAAGGTGGATATCCGGCAGGGCCAGCATGGGTTATTGTCCGCACGATTGCGTCGGCTTGTCCACCCGATGCTGCCAGCCGATGGGCCGGCGTGTCGCAGATGTCTTGCCGTCAGGGCGTCGGGGACCGCTTGGCCGCAGCGCAGTGTCGATGCAGCCTACGCCGATTCGCGCACTGCCGCCAGGTGTCGATGGCGTGTTTCATGCTGGGCACGGCCAGCATCACGCCGATCAATCCGTACGCGGCGATCCAGTAGCCATGGCCTCCCTTGAAGCCGGGCAAGCCGCCGAACTTGTCCGCTGATCGGCTGAGCTGTTCATGGATCTGCGTGGCCTCGTCGGCCGACAGGAACATGAAACCCAGTCCCATCAGCAGCAGAAAACTGCGAGCAATGGCAGGTTCCGCATGCGCATGGACGATCTTGAGCAGAAACACCAGGCCGATCAGGAACAACTGCACCGACGAGAACCAGGCCGGTATGGTCTGCTCTCCGTCCATGTTGTTCTGTTCCGAAACGCCAGGCTACGGTGGACTGGCGCCGCGAACGCGGAAATGGCGCGCCGCCGGGTGTTGTTCAGCGCCAGACTTGCCGTGCCACCCGCATCATGTTGCCGCCCATCACCAGCGCCGCTTCGTCTGCCGTCATGCCGGTGCGTTGCAGTTCGGTCGAGAGTTCGCGCCAGGCCTCGATCGGCGGGTAACTCGAGCGGGTGGTGGTGCGGTCATAACCGGCAGACTGGGGCCACCAGTAGGTCGGGTCGTAGTCGCCGGGCGGGGTGTCGTTGAGTTCCGGCTGGCTGAAGCTGATGTCCGTGCCGATGCCGACATGTTCGACGCCGACCAGGTCGGCGACGTAGGCGGCGTGGCGCGCCAGGTCGACGGCGGTCGGGTTGTCGGTCCCGAGGAAAAACGACACGCCGTTGACGCAGATGACGCCACCGGTGGCGGCGCTGGCCTTGATCTGTTCGTCGGTGATGTTGCGTCCGTGTTCGACGAGTGCCACCGGGTTGGCGTGGCTGAAGATCACCGGCGCGCTCGACGCGGCCATGATGTCCAGGCTGCACTTGCGTCCGGTGTGCGAGCAATCCATCAACACGCCAGCCTGGTTGATCGCCTCCACGATCTTGTGGCCGAGCGGGGTCAGGCCTTGTTCGGTGTCGTGACAACCGCCGGCGACGCTGTTGTTGCGGTTGTAGGCCAGGTGCATCTGGTGCACGCCCAGGCTCTTGTACAGCGCCACCATCTCGGGTTGTTCGAGCAGCGGCATTGCGCCTTCCAGGTCGAAGCCGACGCCGATGCAGCCGGCAGCCTTGGCCGCTTCGATGTCCTGCAGCGTCGCCACCATCCGGTACTTGTCCGGATGGGCGGCCACGGTGGCGCGGAAGCCGGCGATCACCGCCATCACCTGTGCCAGGGGATTCATGTCCATGCCGATGTTGATCGATACGTAATGCACGCCGGCGGCGCGCAACCGGTCGATGGGTGCGAAGTCGGCCTGCGGGTGCAGCGGCAGGCAGGCGTGGGCTTCCCAGTGGATCATGGTGTGTTCCTCGTACATAGCTTGGTTTTCATGCGACGGTTGGCGTGATCATGCCTGGAGCGCACAGGGAACGCGACTGGCGCGCGCCAAACGGCGGGCGGATTCAGGCGGCGGCTTCCCGGCTGAAGCCGGCAGAGGCACGCATCAACTTGCGGGTGTAGTCCTGTTGCACCCGGTGCGCCGCCAGGTCGGTTGCCGACAGCAATTCCACGGTCTGGCCGCGTTGCATCACCATCAGTTTCTCGCACATATGCGTCACCACCGCCAGGTCGTGGCTGACCATGATGAAGGTCAGCCCGCGTCTGCGGCGCAGGTCCTCCAGCAGGTTCAGCACCTCGGCCTGCACCGATGCGTCCAGCGCCGACGTCGGTTCGTCGAGCAGCATCACCTGCGGCTCGAGGATCAGCGCCCGCGCAATCGCGATGCGCTGGCGCTGGCCGCCGGAGAGCTGGTGCGGATAGCGGAAACGGAAGCCGTTGCCCAGGCCGACTTCGTCGAGCGCGCGTTCGATCCGCGTCTCCGCGTCCTGGATGCCATGGATGGCCAGTGGCTCGGCCAGGATGCGGTCGACCGTCTGGCGCGGATGCAGTGAGCCGTACGGATCCTGGAACACCATCTGCACCAGGCGACGGAAGGGCTTGCTGCCCGGGGCCGGCAGGTGTTGTCCACCGTTGCCGGAGCCGATCAGCTGGACCTTGCCCGATGTCAGCGGTGCCAGGCCGCAGATGGCGCGCAACACCGTCGACTTGCCGGAGCCGGATTCGCCGACGATGCCGAAACTTTCGCCCGGCGCCACCTGCAGCGTGGTGCTGTCGACGGCGACAAAGCCATCGTAGACGACCCGCAGGTCGATGACGGCCAGGCCGACATGTTGCTGCGTGTCGGCACCCTGGGGTGCGGAAGTACTGGGGGTCATGCTTGTATTCACAGCGCCCACTCCGGTTGACGGTCCAGCGTGGGCAAGGGGTGGCGGTCGTCGGCAAGTTGCGGCAGGCAGTTGAGCAGGCCGCGGGTATAGGGGTGCTTGGCGTCGGCCAGGCCACCGGCCGATATTTCCTCGACCACCTTGCCGGCGTACATCACCAGGATGCGATCGCAGAAGGTCGACACCAGGCGCAGGTCGTGCGAGATGAAGATCAGGCCCATGCCGCGCTGTATCACCAGCGCGTCCAGGATGTCCAGCACCTGCAGCTGCACCGTCACGTCCAGCGCCGAGGTCGGCTCGTCGGCAATCAGCAGTTCCGGATTGGCGATCAGCATCATCGCGATCATCGCGCGTTGCCCCATGCCGCCGGACACCTCGTGCGGATACAGCTTGAATACCCGCTCGGGCTGGTCGATCTGCACCGCGGCCAGCGCGGCCAGCGCCTGGGCGCGGGCGTCCTTGCTCGACACCCGGGTGTGGGCATGCAAGGTCTCGACGATCTGCTTGCCGATTGTCATGACCGGGTTCAGCGAGAACTTCGGATCCTGCAGCACCATCGCGATTCGGCC
>JBFJZP010000113.1:0-7790 GCA_041622095.1 Burkholderiaceae bacterium
CTGTCTACCTTAGCACCCTCGCAGATCCGGCGCGTAATGGCGCGCCGCAGGCGGCAGACGACACAGGCGCCGCTGGATGCAGCCACGCGCCGACGCGATCGGCAACAGCCATGATGCCCGGGCCAGGGGCTCTTGGCATGGGCAGCCGGATACGCCACCGCAGATCTTGCAGGGCGACGTCAGATTGCTTGCACGTCTTGGCCATGGACACTCCTCGGACGGATGCCGGTCGGAATCTGCAGGTTCACCGGAACAAGTGCCAACGCGGTGGCGCACCTGGCTGTGGCAGCTTGCCGTCCATCACCTGGCCGACGGCCGCCGACGGGCCATCCACATCCGATTGAGTGCGGACTGCGGCTTGAGCGCCAGGCGCTCGTTGAGCAAGGCACGCGCCATCGCGCCGTGTCCGGCACGCTCGGCCGCTACCAAAAGGGTCTGGGACAGCAGGTCGCGCTGCGCATGCGAGCCTCCGGCGCGCGCCGCGACTCGCCGCACCGGTGCCAGCAGTTCCATCGCCGCCGCGTAATCGCCGCTGGCAAACGCACGGATGGCCCGCGCAACCGGCAAGCCGACGCTGCGGGTCATCATGCCGTTGTCGCCATCACGCTGCGCGGCCTGCTCCAGGACGCCAAGCAGGTGCTGCGCCAGGTCGTCGCGACCGGCGCCGGCGAATGCCATCATGGCGTGGCTGTCGTTGAAGGCGTACCAGGCGTCGTCGATGCGCGGCTCCCAGGCCTTGGCCAACTGCTGCCAGCGGTCTCCCAGGTCGACACCATAAAGGGTCAGCCGCCACAACAAGGAGCTGGCGTCGATCATGTCCAGCACCACGGGCGAGTCGGAACCACGAATACGCGTATCGTACAAGTCCAGCACCGTGCCCCACTGCTGCCGGTCGACGTGGTACAGCGCCAGATGCCACCAGTTGTGCACCGCAAAAAAGCTGTCGGTCGACCAGTCGGCCTTGGTCGAGCCCAGGAAGTCGATGCCGTCGTCGACGCGCTGGGTCATCTCCATCACATGCGCCAGCGCGTGGGTTGCCCAGGCGTCGCGCGCTTGCTTTTGCAGCGCAAGGCGCGCCGATGCCTCGGCCCCTGCGTAGTCGCCGGTTTCCTCCAGTCCAAAGGCATGCATGCCACGGTAGTGGCCCTCCAGCGCACCGCCATGCGCGATATCCGGCAGGCGGCGCGCCACCCGGTCACGCAATTCGCTCGACTGGCCGAGGAAAAAGTCGCCCTGGTGGGCAGCGAACATTGCCAGTGCATCGTTCGGGGACTCCACCAGCACCTGCTCCCAGCAGGCGCAGGCATCGAAGATGCGACCATCGACCCAGGCGGACAATGCGGCAATATGTCCGCGCTCGCGTGCCGTCGCGCCACCGGCTACCGCATGCGCGGCATCCAGCGCCGCACGGGCCTCCGGCAGCAAAGCCTTCTCGGTGCCAAGCACGCACAACACCCCCTTGAGCACATGGCCCATCACCAGGCCGGCGTCGATGCCGGTTGCCGCATCGACCTCGGCGACCGGGTCGTTGCGCAGCAATAGCAGCTTGGACAGTGCCGCGTTGTAATGTGCGACGGCAGCCGGGTCGTCACTGCCGGTCAATGCCAGTTCGAAAACATCCTTGCAAGCCATGACAGGCCTCCAGACGATCCGGTTGTGGGGCGATACCGCGGACCGCAAAAAAGTATAGGCCGGTCGCGACAAACCGGGTAGTCCGGCGTCGCGCGCTGCCACCACCCGGCCTGGAGCAGATCCCGAGCCTGCGGTCGGTGCGCCGCCGATCCCCGTTGCGCCAGCCGGGGCTGGGCCATCCGCCACTGATACCGGCACTCACCCTTCTGCCGCGGTTGCGCGGACGCACGGGGTTCAGTCCTACGCATCGTGGGTGCGCCAGCCGATACCGTATCGATGCCCGAAGCGCGACAGTACCTGTATCGGTGATGCCACCGCAGCAGGAGACCCAGATGTATTCGTCCAGACTGATTCCACCACCCCGGCCCCTGGGCTCGCGCTGGCACGCGGTAGCGCTCGCAAGCATTGCCGCGCTTGCGGCCTGCATCCTGCTGTCGTTTTTTGTCGATGCGCTGCACTTGTCGATCGCGCGTGGTGAGGCGCTCCGTCTGGCACTCGACATGGCGCCACCTGCGACGGCGAGCGTCGGCAACCTTGCGTCGCCCGCGTCGGCAAGCCTGCAACTGGCGGGTCGATGACCGCCGCCACCCCCCGGACTGGCGGCTTTCGCCAGCCCATCCGACCCAACGAGCACGATTCGACCATGGCGCAGCACGCCGCCTACGGCGCCGCGTCCGCCAAGACCAGGGTCCGACATGTATGCCCCTTGTGCGCGCTGAACCTGGTCCGTATCCGGCGTCGGCTCCTGGACCGCATTGCCAGCCTGTTTTCCCCGCGGCATCGCTACCGTTGCCGGAGCCATCCGTGCCAATGGGAAGGAACCATACCGGCACACCCGTTGCCGACAGACGGGAGCACAACATGATGGCATCATTTTTGAAATACCTGACAATGGAAACCAACGCATGAACACCTTGATGATCGTGGGCCTCTCGGCCGTGGCCCTGCTGGTGGTTCTGCTGATTGCCGCAGCCGCGTCCCTGCCGACAATGGGCCCGATTTCCATAGACGTCGAATCACTACCCAAGGAGCACACCCCATGAACGCAGCAAAATTGGCCGGAATCATCCTCATCGCCGCCGGTTGCCTCGGCCTGGTCTACGGAGGTTTCAGCTACACCAAGGAAACCACCGGCGTCCAGCTCGGGCCGATCGCGCTCAAGGTCGAGGAAAAGCAGACGGTCAACGTGCCGATCATCGTCAGTGCCGGCGCCATCATCGCCGGCGTGTTTCTGCTGGTGTTCATGCGGAAATAAGCCCTCTGCGCCGCATGGCGGTCGACGCGCTGACCGCCACAGCAGCGGCCTTTGCGCCGTGCGCCAAGGCCAGGGACCGGACGCGGTGCCAGCAACCGCGCCGCCAGGTCGAACGGGGAATGGCGCGCGGCCTGGTGGGCCGGACACCCGGCGGCTCGGCGCATGCGGGACAATCCGGGGCGTCAACCCCTTTCAGAAACCGTGGCCGGCGGCCACGCCAGGCGTGAACCTCACGCCCTCTTGCCCCAGGACCCCATCGTGACCCTCTCCAACCAACCCGGCACCCTCGAGGTCTTGCTGCCCACCGACAAGGAGCTGGTGCTCAAGGTCATCCCGATGCCAGCGGACTGCAATGCCAATGGCGACATCTTCGGCGGCTGGGTCATGGCCCAGGTCGACCTGGCTGGCGCGGTATTGCCGGCGCGACATACCCAGGGTCGTCAGGTGACGGTGGCGGTGAATCAGTTCATCTTCAAGCAGCCGGTGCGGGTCGGCGACATCCTGTCGTTCTTCGCCTCGGTCACGCGGATCGGCCGAACCTCGGTGACGGTGCAGGTCGAGGTGTATGCCGAACAATTCCGCACCCAGGGCAAATACGTCAAGGTGACGGAGGCTTCGCTGACCTACGTGGCGATCGACGCCGACGGCAAGCCGCGCGAGATCGCGCACATCACAACCCCCGGCTGACCCTAGAAGCGGCCGTGCCGCCCGGCGCCGGCGGCAAACCGGGTGGCGCCCCGCAAGGCCTCGCCCAGGCAGTCCTTGCCACCTTCCCATTCCTGGTGCAGCGCCTGCGCCAAAGGGAGGTCCCACTGCGCATAGGCACTGGCCCGATCGGCCAACATCGTCGCCTGCGGAAATGCCGCCAGTTGGGCGGCCAGTTCCAGTGCGGCGGCCAGGCCGGCACCGGTCGGCACCACACGGTTGCACAAACCCATCTGCAAGGCCTCCGGCGGGTCGACCCGGCGACCGGTCAGGATCAGGTCCATCGCATGGCCCATGCCGACCAGCCGCGGCAAACGCACGGTGCCGCCATCGATCAAGGGCACGCCGAAGCGCCGGCAATAGACACCAAAATAAGCATCCTGCTCCATCACGCGCAGGTCGCACCACAAGGCCAGCTCCATGCCCCCTGCCACTGCCGCGCCGCTGACCGCGGCAATCACCGGCTTGGACAGCATCAGCCGGGACGGCCCCATCGGCCCCTGCACCGGCGCCGATCCGGCCGGGTCGAAGTCGAATCCGCGCGCCAGCGACTGCGCGGCATCCAGGGATCCGGCGGCACCGCGCGCCGCCGCCTGCAGGTCCCAGCCTGCGCAGAAATGCCCATATTGCCCATGGAACACCGCCACCCGCGCAGCAGGGTCGGCATCGAAGGCCAGAAAGGCCTGGTACAGCGCCTGGGCAGTGGGCGCGTCCACCGCATTGCGCACATCCGGCCGGCTCAGTGTCACCAAGGTGACCGCGTCATGGTGGCTGGTTTGTACAGCTGGCGTCATGAAAACGATTAGAGTCGCGCCCCCTGACATCCGCCTATCGGGGTCAACCCTCAGCGGGAAACGCGGCAGACCCGCTATAAACAACGCAAGATAAAAAGAGGGGACTGCGTGATTATTCTGCAACTGTTGATCAGTGGCATCGCACAGGGCTGCATATACGGACTGATCGCCTTGGGTTTCGTGCTGATCTACAAGGGCACGGAAACCGTGAGCTTCGCCCAGGGCGACCTGATGATGCTGGGTGCGTTCGGCGGCCTGGCATGCATGACCATGCTCGACTTTCCGTTCTGGCTGGCGGTAATCTGCGCCATCACCGGCATGGGCTTGTTCGGCTTCCTGACCGAGCGGGTGGTGATCCGCCCTATCCTCGGCCAGCCGGCCTTCTCGATCGTGATGCTGACCATCGGCATCGGTTATGTGGCACGTGGCGCGATCACGATGATCCCGGTCATCGGCACCGAAACCCACACCATGCCGGTGCCCTACAAGGATCAGATCTGGCGCATGGGCTCACTGGTCATCAACGTCGAGCAGGTGGTGGTGATCGCGGTCACCGCTGTCTTGTGCGCGATCCTGTACGCCTTGTTCCGGTACAGCAAGATCGGCATTGCGATGCAGGCCTCCTCGCAAAACCAGCTCGCCGCCTATTACATGGGTATTCCGGTCAAGCGCATCAACGGCCTGGTATGGGCCTTGGCGGCAGCGGTCGCGGCGATTGCCGGCCTGTTGCTGGCGCCGATCACCTTCGTGCATGCCAACATGGGCTTCATCGGCCTGAAGGCCTTCCCGGCGGCGGTGGTGGGTGGCTTCGGCAGCCTGCCCGGCGCCATCGTCGGCGGCTTGATCATCGGCATCGTCGAGTCCCTGGCGGGCTTTTACGCACCTGCCGGCGTCAAGGACGTGGCACCGTATGTGGTGGTGTTGATCATGCTGATGGTCAAGCCCAACGGACTGTTCGGCGAAAAACTGAGGAAGAAAGTCTGAGGACTGGCGGGCCAGGCTGCGGCGGCAAGCGCGCCGGGCTCCCCCCTACTTGATCACCATGCGATTCATATTCAAGACCGACTACGCCCAGGACATCCGTCTGGCCAAACATGGCGGCCATGTATTCTGGTACGGCCTGATGCTGCTGTTCCTGGTTGCCGCGCCATGGGTGATCGACGAGTACTGGCTGGCCCAGCTCACCTTCATCCTGATCTATGCCATCGCCGGCCTGGGCCTGATGCTGCTGGCCGGCTTCACCGGGCAGTTCTCGATCGGACACGCGGCCTTCCTGGGCGTGGGCGCTTATACCCAGGGTGTCTTCACCAACATGGGGCTGCCGTTCCCGTTCGCGCTGGCACTGGCCGGCGGCATCTCGGCCGCCGTCGGTGTCGTGGTCGGCCTGCCGGCGCTGCGGGTCAAGGGCATCTACCTGGGTATTGCGACCATCGCCTTCGGCTTCATCGTCGAAGAGGTATTCGCACGCTGGGAGTCGGTCACCGGTGGCAACTCCGGCATGAGCGTGAAGTCGCCGGAAATGTTCGGCTGGGTGCTGGGTTCGGCCACCGAGTTCTACATCCTGTGCCTGCTGATCGCCATCCTGGCCACGCTCGGCATCCTGAACCTGTTGCGCTCCGCCACCGGCAGGGCCTTCGTGGCGATTCGCGACTCGGAGATCTCCGCCCAGAGCATGGGCATCAACCTGGCGCGTTACAAGACCTTGTCGTTCGCAATCTCGGCCGCGCTCGCCGGCGTGGCCGGTGCCTTGTATGCCCACAAGCTGCGCTTCATCTCGCCCGACCAGTTCAACATCCTGCAGTCGATCGACCTGCTGCTGATGGTGGTGATCGGCGGCCTGGGCTCGGTGCATGGCGCCTTCCTGGGCGCGATCTTCCTGATCTCCATGCCCCAGCTGATCGCGCTGAGCAAGGACCACCTGCCGACCTTCATCGGCCAGGCCCCCGGCCTGCAAGGCCTGGTCTACGGTCTGGTGCTGATCGGCTTCGTGTTGTTCGAACCGATGGGCCTGTACGGTCGCTGGCTCAAGGTCCGCACCTATCTGCAGACCTTCCCGTTCTACCGCAAGGGCATGTTCAAGCGGCAGAAATCGTTCCAGAAATCGGACCGCCTCAGATGAGCGATATTGCCCCCACGTTCGCCCACTGCGTGTGGCTCTCTGCCCCCCGAGGGGGCCCTCGCGCCTTGGGGCGGCCCGGCGCCGCTCGCATCCTCTCCAAGTGGCTTTGCCTTCATGACTGAGTACCTGCTATCTGCCAAAGACCTGACGGTCCGTTTCGGCGGCGTCGTCGCGGTCGACAACGTCAGCTTCGATGTATTGCCCGGCGAGGTGTTTACGCTGATCGGACCCAATGGCGCGGGCAAGACCACGGTGTTCAACCTGATCAGCCGCATCTACACGCCCACCGCCGGCCAGATCACCTACCTGGGCGAAAACCTCACCGACCATCCGCCCCATGACATCGCCGCGCTGGGTATTGCGCGCACCTTCCAGAACATCGAGTTGTTCGAGCACGCCTCGGTGCTGCACAACCTGTTGATCGGCGGTCACACCCATCGCAAGACCGGTTTCTGGAGCGAGTTGTTCTTTACCGGCAAGACGATGAAGGCGGAGATCGAGGCGCGCGAGAAGGCTGAACGGGTGATCGACTTCCTCGATCTGCAACACCACCGTGATGCGATGGTGGCCGGCCTGCCCTATGGTGTGCGCAAGGTGGTCGAACTCGGGCGCGCCTTGTGCACCGAACCCAAGCTGCTGCTGCTCGACGAACCGTCGTCGGGTCTGAACGTCGAGGAAACCGACGACATGGCCTTCTGGATTGCCGACATCAAGAACGAACTCGGCATCACGGTGCTGATGGTCGAGCACGACATGTCGCTGGTGTCCAAGGTGTCGGACCGCGTGGTGGCGATGAACCAGGGCGCGGTGTTGGCCACCGGCACGCCGCGCGAGGTGCAGAACGACCCCGGCGTGATCGAGGCCTACCTCGGATCGATCGACGACGTGTCCTCGCTGCGGAGGAAGCCATGAACCCGCGGAAAGCATACAAGGCGAATGCCGCAGCGCCAAGCGCGGAGGCCATCCAGTGAGCGCCACCCCGGTACCCATGAGCGACCAGCCGGTGCTCAAGCTGCTGAACGTCGAGAGTGCATATGGTCCGATCCGCGCAATCCGCGGCGTCAGCCTGCAGGTGCGCCGCGGCGAGATCGGCACCGTGCTGGGCTCCAACGGCGCTGGCAAGACGACGATCCTCAAGACCATCTCGGGCATCATCGATCCGCGCAAGGGCTCGATCGAGTTCAAGGGCCAGGACATCACGGCCAAGGATCCGGCCTTCATCGTGCAGCAAGGCCTGTCGCACGTGCCCGAAGGCCGCGAGGTGTTCCCGCTGCTGAGCGTGCGC
>JBFJZP010000114.1:0-7728 GCA_041622095.1 Burkholderiaceae bacterium
GCATCATCTACGTGGTGGCGCGCGACCAGCTGGCGCCGATGGCGATGCCGGTGTTCGTGATGCCGGAGTTCAGCTGGGGCGCGGCGGTCAGCCTGGCGATTCCGCTGTTCGTGGTCACCATGGCCTCGCAGAACCTGCCCGGCGTGGCGGCGATCCAGGCCGCCGGTTATGGCGGGCCGACCGGCATACCGATCTCCAAGGTGATCACCCAGACCGGTGTCGTGACGCTGCTGCTGGCGCCGTTCGGCGCGTTTGCGCTGAACCTCAGCGCCATCACCGCCGCCATCTGCATGGGCCGCGAGGCCCATGAGGACCCGGCCAGGCGGTATACCGCCGCGGTTTGCTGCGGTGCGATCTATGTGCTGATCGGCCTGTTCGGCGCTGCCGTGACCGGTGTGTTGACCGCATTCCCGAAGGAGCTGGTGGCGGCGATCGCCGGCCTGGCGCTGCTGGGCACGATCGGCAACGCGTTGACGTCGGCGCTGCATGTGGAGCACCACCGCGAAGCGGCATTGATCACCTTCCTGGTCACCCTGAGCGGCGTCACGATCGCCGGTGTCGGCTCGGCATTCTGGGGCGTGGTCGCCGGCAGCCTGGCGATGCTGGCGCAGCATTACCGGCGGCGCGTGGCCTGACGCCGGTGCGTCGGCGCGCAAGGTCGGCACGGCTGCGCCACAGGCGCTGGCAAGCCCGGCCATCGGCGTATGCTCTGGGCCCATGGAACTCCGTCAGTTGCGCTACTTCGTGCGCGTCGTCGAACTGGGCAGCATCAGCCGCGCGGCGATCGACTTCGACGTCGTTCAGTCGGCGCTCAGCCAGCAGATCAGCCGCCTGGAGGGTGAGCTGGCCACCCGGCTGCTGCAACGCAGTTCCAAGGGCGTGGCACCCACCGACGCCGGCATCGCCTTCTTTCGGCAGGCCCAGCTCGCGCTGCGCCATGTCGACGAGGCGGCCCGGGCGGCGCAGCAGTCGCGGCTCTCGGGCAGCGTCAGCGTGGGCCTGGCGCCCACGACCGCCTCAGTGCTGGGTTTGCCGCTGATGATGGCGGTGCGCGCGCGTTATCCGGAGGTGCGCTTGCATCTGGTGGAGAGCATGTCCGGCCACTTGTCGTCCATGCTCAACGCCCGCCAGCTGGACCTGGCGGTGCTGTTCGACACCGACCCCGGCCGGCGCTGGAGCGTCACGCCGCTGGTGGAGGAAAAGCTGTTCCTGATCCAGGCCCGCGGCGCTGGCCAAAAGCCGCTGCCGGCCCGTGTCAAGCTAGCGCACGCCAGAGAGCTGCCGCTGATCCTGCCCAGCGCCGGCCATGGGCTGCGCAGCACGCTGGATGCGGCGGTTTCCGGAAAGCAACTGCATCGCCTGCTGCCGATCGAAGTCGATTCGCTGGCGCTGGTCATGGATTCCGTGCGGGCCGGCCTCGGCTGCACGATACAGCCGCGGGCGGCGCTGGCGCGTTTTGCCGACGCAGCCGAAGCCTTCGAGGTGGCCGAGATTACCGACACCCGTCTGCGGCGGCTCAATTCGCTGTGCAGCGTGTCGGACGACGAACTCTCGCCCGCCGGCCTGGCGGTGCGCGTGGTGTTGACCGATTGCGCCCGCGAGGCGGTGGCCAGTGGCCTTTGGGGCGGCACCCGCTGGTGCCATCACATGCCGTGATACCCCTCTGAGCCATCGGCGCTGGTGCGATCGCATCGCGCGGCCTACAGTGGGGCGATGCATGATGTACTCGTGATTGGAGGCGGCAATGCCGCCTTGTGCGCAGCCCTGATGGCCCGCGAAGCCGGCGCCAGCGTGCTGCTGCTCGAAGCAGCGCCGCGCGTGTGGCGCGGCGGCAACTCCCAGCACACCCGCAACCTGCGCTGCATGCACGACGCGCCGCAGGACGTATTGGTCGATGCCTATCCCGAGGAGGAGTTCTGGCAGGACCTGCTCAAGGTCACCGGTGGCAATACCGACGAGGCGATGGCGCGCCTGGTGATCCGCGCGTCGTCCACCTGCCGCACCTGGATGCGCAGGCACGGCGTGCACTTCCAGCCCTCGCTGGCCGGTACGCTGCACCTGTCGCGCACCAACGCCTTCTTCATGGGCGGCGGCAAGGCGCTGGTGAACGCGTATTACCGCAGCGCAGCCGGGCTGGGCGTGCAAGTGCGTTACGACGCGCCGGTCGACCGGCTGGAACTGGAGAACGGCCGTTTCGTCGCGGCCTACGTCAAGGGCGAACGTATCGCCGCGCGCGCCTGCGTGCTGGCGGCCGGCGGCTTCGAGTCGAACCGCGAATGGCTGCGTGAAGCCTGGGGGCAGAACGAGCGCGGCGAATGGCCGGCCGACAATTTCCTGATCCGCGGCACCCGCTTCAACCAGGGCGTATTGCTCAAGCACATGATGGCGCAAGGTGCCGACACCATTGGCGACCCCACGCAGGCGCACTGTGTGGCGATCGACGCGCGCGCACCGCTGTACGACGGCGGCATCGTGACCCGGGTCGATGCGGTGTCGCTCGGCGTCATGCTCAATGGCGAAGCGAAGCGTTTCTACGACGAAGGAGAGGACTTCTGGCCCAAGCGTTATGCGATCTGGGGCCGGCTCGTCGCCATGCAGCCGGGGCAGATCGGCTACTGCATCATCGACAGCAAGGCCATCGGCCGCTTCATGCCGCCGGTGTTTCCGGGCGTGAAGGCCGACAGCCTGCCGGAGCTGGCACGCGCCCTGAAACTCGACGAAGCGACCTTCATGCAGACGCTCGACGCCTACAACGCCGCATGCCGCGTCGGCACGTTCGACCACACCGTGCTCGATGATTGCCACACCCAGGGCCTGGTGCCGCCCAAGACACATTGGGCGCGCCCGATCACGCAGGCGCCTTTCTACGGCTACGCGCTGCGGCCCGGCATCACCTTTACCTATCTCGGGCTCAAGACCGACGCGCACGCACGGGTGTATTTCGGCGGCATGCCGAGCGACAACCTTTTCGTGGCCGGGGAAATGATGGCGGGCAATGTGCTGGGCAAGGGCTACACCGCCGGCGTGGGCATGAGTATCGGCACCGCATTCGGTCGTATCGCGGGTGCGCAGGCAGCGCGCGCCACACAGGAAAAAGAGGCAGCAGATGCAATCGCTTGAGACCCTGACGCGCGAAGCCGTCGCGCTGGCCAATGGCGAGGCCGCGGTGGCGGAGGCCTCCCGGCAGTTGCAGATCTGCAATGCCTGCCGCTACTGCGAGACTTTCTGCGCGGTGTTTCCCGCCATGACACGCCGGCTCGAGTTCGGCTCCGCCGACGTGCACTATCTCGCCAACCTGTGCCACAACTGCGGCGCCTGCCTGCACGCCTGCCAGTACGCGCCGCCGCATGAGTTCGCCGTCAACATACCCAAGGCGATGGCCTCGGTGCGCGTCAACACCTACGCGGACTACGCCTGGCCCAAGGCGGCAGGCGCCCTGTACCAGCGCAATGGCCTGACCTTGTCGCTTGCCGCCGCGTTGGGCCTGGCGCTTTTTCTCGTGTTGGCGCTGATGCGCAACGGAACCCTCGTGCATGCGCCGCTGGCCGGCAACTTCTATGCCGTGTTCCCGCACAACCTGATGGTCGTGATGTTCGGCACCGTGTTCGCGTTCGCTGTGCTGGCGCTGGGGATCGGCGTTACGCGGTTCTGGCGCGAGGTGTCGCCTGGCGTCGGCGCCAGCGGCGATGCGACAGCGGAGGCGGTGTCTGCAGCGCTGCGCCTGAAATACCTGGACGGTGGGCACGGCGCAGGTTGCAACGACGCCGACGACCGGTTCACGTTGTGGCGCAGGCGGTTTCACCATCTGACGTTCTACGGCTTCATGCTGTGTTTTGCATCGACCAGCGTGGCCACGCTGTACCACTACCTGTTGAACCTGCAGGCGCCGTATGCGTTCACCAGCGTGCCCGTCATCCTCGGTACGCTGGGCGGCATCGGCCTGCTGATCGGTCCGGCCGGGCTGTTCTGGCTCAACCTGCAGCGTGACCCGCAGCACGGCGATATCGCGCAACGACCGATGGACCGGGGCTTCATTGCGCTGCTGTTCTTCGTCAGCCTGACCGGGTTGGCATTGATGGTCTGGCGCGATACGTCCTTCATGGCGTTGCTGCTGGCCGTGCACCTGGGTGTCGTGATGGCACTTTTCCTCACCTTGCCCTACAACAAGTTCGCCCACGGATTCTTCCGCAGCGCGGCCCTGCTCAAGTTCGCGATCGAGAAGCGCCAGCCCAACCGCCTGGCGCTGGGCGCCGACTGATCGATGCACGGTTTATCCCGCACCACGTGCCCGATTCAACTGCGGATGCGAAAAGTCGCTGGAGATAAACCTTGAATCGGTCGGCAAGCTGCCCAGGACCCTGGCCGAGTTCCGGGACGTACAGCGTTTTCCCGGAGGCCGGACGCTGCCGAGCATCCTGACCGGCACCCTTGCGCGTAAACGTGTGCAGCCCGCCGCCGTTGTCAAGGACAGCGGTTTCGGCTGGGAAGGCCCGGCCTATGCGATCCGGGAAATGACCGAGGAGCGTCTCGTCACCGTGGCGTATTGACCGAGAGTGATGCGCCGGGCCGGCTGGCCTGACAGCCGGACCGGCGTCGGTGATCGCCGCATCGCCCCGATGCGGCCAGGCCGGGTTATTCCCGGTGGCGCTGCCGCTGTCCGATCGTGCAACCCGTCACATGACCGGTCTGCGGCAGGCCTTTGCCGGGCTCGGCACAATAGCGGCTTTCCTGCGAATCCTGGGGCGCGGCCTGTCGGCCGGCGACCCGGACGACCCACCGAGCACGCGCCACCATGCATATTCTTTTTGTTGCCGACCCACTGGAAACCTTCAAGATCTACAAGGACACCTCGTTCGCGATGATGCGCGAGGCGCAGCGGCGCGGCCACCGGCTGTCGGCCTGCGAGGTGGGCGATATCTCCTGGACCAGTGGCGCTCGGGTGCAGGCCGGCGTGCGCGACATCGTGCTCACCGGCGACAAGAACCATTGGTTCGATGCCGGCGCCACCGGGTTGGACCGGCGCACCTGCCAGCTGGCGGACTTCGACGCGGTCATCATGCGCAAGGACCCGCCATTCGACTCCGAGTTCTTCTACGCCACCCACCTGCTGGAGCAGGCGGAGCGTGAAGGCGCCAAGGTGTTCAACAAGCCGGCTGCCTTGCGCGATCATCCGGAAAAACTGGCGATCATGGAGTTCCCGCAGTTCACCGGGCCGACGCTGGTTACGCGTAACGCGCATCAGGTGCGGCAGTTCCATGCCGAACACCGCGACATCATCCTCAAGCCGCTCGACGGCATGGGCGGCACCGGCATCTTCCGGGTGCGCGAGGATGGCATGAACCTGGGCGCGATCATCGAGACGCTCAACCAGGATGGCGCTCATTCGCTGATGGTGCAGAAGTACCTTCCGGAGATCGTCGCCGGTGACAAGCGGGTATTGCTGATCGGCGGCAAGCCGGTGCCGTATTCGCTGGCGCGGATTCCGCAGGGCAGCGAGATCCGCGGCAATCTGGCGGTTGGCGGCAAGGGTGTCGCGCAGCCGCTGTCCAGGCGGGACCGGGAAATCGCCGAGGCGCTCGGGCCGGTGCTGGTGGCACGCGGCCTGCTGCTGGTGGGCGTGGATGTGATCGGCGACTATGTCACCGAGATCAACGTGACCAGTCCGACCTGCTTCCAGGAGATCCACGACCAGGCCGGATTCGACGTGCCGGCGATGTTTGTCGATGCGCTGGAGGCCGCACTGTCCAGTCGGTGACGGCGGGTTGCCGGCGCAAGCCGGCCCGTGCTGCGCGGGCAGATGCCGCGCAAGTGGCTCTTTTGTCCTACACCAGATCGTCCGGATCGCCCGCATCGCCGGCGACGATCGTGGACTAAGCTGGGCTGCACCTGAACATCTGGAGAGCAGCCATGAACACCATCATCTATATCGTCGGCCTTGTCGTGGTCATTGGCGCGATCCTGGGATTTCTCGGCTTGCGCTGACCCTCAGCCGGTCGTCGACCGGGCAAGGGTGGCTTCGGGCTGAGGACAACCTTCGACAAAGGTCATCAGTTGACCGGGCTCGAGAGCGATCCAGTCCTCGTTGGTCGTCAGCGGCTCGGTCACGACGATGGCCAGCCGGTCCTCCGGGCAGTTGTGCTGCGACAAGTCCATCTTGATGTCTTCGTCGCGCAGGTGCACCTCGGTGAACGGGTGCTGGCGCACCAGGTAATGCAGCTTGGTACTGGCATGGACCCACAGCGCTTGCCCGTTGCTGAGCAGGAAGTTGAAGGTGCCGTGTGCGGCAACCTGCGGCACCAGTTCCTTCAGCGTCAGGCTCAGTTCAGCCACGCTGGGCACGCCGGCATGCGACTTGACGATCTCCTGCATCAGCCAGCAAAAGGCCAGCTCGCTGTCGGTGTCGCCGACCGGGCGGAAATTCCCGTGCAAGGTCGGCGCATAGTTTTTCAGGTCGCCGTTGTGCGCGAACACCCAGTAACGACCCCACAACTCGCGCACGAACGGGTGGGCGTTCTCCAGCGTGGTGGAGCCCATCGTGGCCTTGCGCACATGGGCGATCACGTTGTGGCTCTTGATCGGAAAACTGCGCAACATATGCGCCAGCGGCGAGGTGGCCGCGCTTTCCTTGTCGACGAAATGCCGGATGCCGCGCCCCGGGTACTCGCCTTCGCTCTCGAAGAAGGCGATGCCCCAGCCATCGGCGTGGTGGTCGGTGGCGCCGCCGCGCCGGGCAAATCCGGTGAAGCTCAAGGTCAGGCTGGCAGGCAGCCGGCTGTTCATTCCCAATAACTGGCACATGGTGCAAAAATCTCGCAGGCCTTGGGGCGAACACTCGCCCGACGCGGCCGTCCTGACAGTTTAGCGGCCACCGGGCGACCCGCCTGGCACTATTGCCCGGATTTTTCCTCTGTGGCCGATTCGACAGCTGGCGCGCGCAGTTGCCAGGCCGCCAGCATGGCCAGCGCCGACAGGGCGGCCAGCATCAGGAAGGACTCATTGAAGGCCGCCAGGCGCGCCGGGCTGCTGGCCACCCGGGCCAGGTCGTCGCCGTGTGCCGCCAGGCGCCATTCGAGCACGATGCCGCACAGGCTGACGCCGGCCGATCCACCCAGCATGCGGATGAAATTGATCGCGCTGGCGCCCTGGGGGATCAGGTCGCTGCGCAGTCCGCGCATCGCGCCCAGGTTCAGCGACGGCAGGATGAAACCCAGCCCGATGCGCCCGAGCACGGTGAAGGCCACGACATACCAGATCGGCGTGTCGAGCGTCACGACCAGGATCAGCCCGAACGACAAGGCCAGCAAGGCCAGGCCCAGGCTGATCAGGATATGGACCGACATGCGGTCGGCCAGCCGCCCTGCCACGCCGATCGTGATCGCCAGCGCCGCGCCGGCCGGCAGTAGGATGGCGCCGACATACGATGCGGACCACTGCAAGGCCAGCTGCATGTAGACCGGCAGCAGGTAGGTCGAGCCGAACAAGGCCATGCCGTAGATGAACGCGACGATGCTGCCCATCGCGAAACGCCGGTCCGCGAACAAGGCCTGGTTCATCAGCGGCGCGCCGGCTTCGCCGCGGTCCAGCGCGGCGGTGAGCGCGCGCTGGCGCAGCACGAACCAGACCGAGAGGACCAGGGCTGCTCCCAGCAGCGCCAGCGTCTGAGGGCCCAGGCCCTGGTGCAGCTGCACCAGGCCGTTGAGCAGGCACACGGTGCCGGCGCCGGCCAGC
>JBFJZP010000115.1:0-7719 GCA_041622095.1 Burkholderiaceae bacterium
CGGTGCCGGCAAGTTCGGCTCCCTGCGCTCCGGTGCGCTGGAAGACTCGAACATCGACCTGACCGCCGAACTGGTCAACATGATGACGGCGCAACGCACCTACCAGGCGAATGCGCAAACCATCAAGACCCAGGACCAGGTCCTGTCGACATTGACCCAGCTGCGCTGATCCGGTACGCCGGCTGACCGCCCACCACTGACCAGGACACACCATGGATCGACTCATCTACACCGCGATGACCGGCGCCAACGCGGCCGCCCACCGGCAGACCGTGTTGTCCAACAACCTGGCCAATGTGTCGACCAACGGTTTTCGCGCCGAACTCTCGGCCTACCGGGCGGTGCCGCTGCGCGGCGACGGATCGACCACCCGGGTGTTCGCGCTCGAGGCCACCTCCGGCCACCAGGATGCGCCCGGCCCGTCGCAGACCACCGGTCGCGCGCTCGATGTGCGGGCCACCGGCAACGCCTGGTTCGCAGTCCAGGGGCTCGATGGCACCGAGGGTTATACGCGTGGCGGCTCGCTGCAGATCGGTGCCGACGGCACCTTGCAGACCAACAACGGCCTGCCGGTGTTGTCCGACGGCAGCGCCCCGCTGGTCGCGCCCCAGGGTGCCGAAATCACGATCGCGCCGAACGGCGACATCAGCGCCAAGACCAGCGGACAACCGATCACCGTGGTCGGCCGCCTGAAGATGGTCACGCCCACCGCCGACGATCCGATCAAACGCAGCGACGACGGCATGTTCCGCACCGCCACCACCGACCCGCTTCCCGCCAACCCGCTGGCGCGCCTGCAAAGCGGCGCGCTCGAAGGCTCCAACGTCAGCCCGATCGAGACCATGGTCGGCATGATCCAGACCGCACGCCAGTTCGAGATGCAGATGCGACTGGTGCAAACCGCTGAATCCAACGACCGCTCCGCCGGCCAGTTGCTCAGCCTGCAAGGCTGAGGCGCGAACGCCCACGCCCCGACACAAGGACACCTATCATGATCAACTCGTTGTGGATCTCCAAGACCGGCATGGAAGCCCAGCAGACCCAGCTGGACGTCATCTCGCACAACCTGGCCAACGTCTCGACCACCGGCTACAAGCGCGCCAACGCGGTGTTCGAGGACCTGATGTACCAGAACCTGCGCCAGGTCGGCTCGAACACCTCGGACCAGACCCAGTTGCCCACCGGCCTGCACCTGGGCCTGGGCGTGCGCACCGTCGCCACCAGCCGCTCGTTTGCCCAGGGCACGATCCAGCAGACCTCGAACAACCTGGACGTCGCGATCCAGGGCAACGGCTTCTTCCAGGTCACGCTGCCCGACGGATCGACCAACTACACCCGCGACGGTTCGTTCCAGGTCGACAACCAGGGTCGCCTGGTCACGGCCAGCGGTCTGGCGGTCGCCAACGGCGTGACGGTACCGGCCAATGCGAAGAACGTGGCGATCGCAACCGACGGCACCGTCACGGCGACGATTCCGGGTACGCCTGCGCCGCAGCAGATCGGCAACATCATCCTGGCCTCCTTCATCAACCCGGCCGGCCTGGAGCCGCAGGGCCAGAACCTTTTTGCCGAAAGCCCCGCATCCGGACAACCCAATACCGGCACGCCTGGCGCCAACGGCATCGGCACCCTGACCCAGGGTTTCCTGGAGACGTCCAACGTCAACGTGGTGCAGGAACTGATCACGATGATCCAGACCCAGCGCGCCTACGAGATGAACTCCAAGGCGATCCAGACCTCGGACCAGATGCTGCAGAAACTCGGCCAGCTGTGATGCGATTGTTTTCCTTCATCCGGACCACGCTCGGCGCCATGCTGGTGGCGGTGTTGGCCAGCGGCTGCGAGTCCCTGCCCAAGACCGAGCGGGTCGAATTCACCCAACCGCCGTCGCCGATCGTCGTTGCCCCGGCCAAGGCGCGTCCGGTCACCGGCAGCCTGTACCACGCGGCCAGCTACCGCCCGCCATTCGAAGACCGGCGCGCACGCATGGTCGGAGACGTGGTGACCATCCTGATCACCGAGAACGTCACCGCAAGCCAGAAGTCCACCTCTTCGGCGAACCGCTCCTCGTCGATGGATGCCGGCGTCTCGGCGTTCCCGTTCGCATCGGCTTCCACCCTGGGCAAGTTGTCGCTGAACTCGTCCACCAACAACGACTTCTCGGGCGCTGGCGCCACGGAGAGCGCGAACCGTTTTTCCGGCTCCATCACCACCACCGTGGTCGATGTGTTGCCCAATGGTCACCTGGTCGTGACCGGCGAGAAGCAGATCGGCGTCAACCAGAACGTCGATGTGCTGCGTTTCTCCGGCACGGTCGATCCGCTGGCGATCCAGGCCGGCGGCCTGGTCAGTTCGACCAGCGTGGCCAATGCGCGCATCGAGTCGCGCGGCCGTGGCGTGCAGAACGAAGCCCAGACAGCCGGCTGGATCGCGCGCTTCTTCATGGCCTTCCTGCCGTTCTGAGGATCCGACCATGACGACCCATGCTTCATCCCGCCTGCTTTGCTGGCGTCGACTCGCCGTCGTGCTGCTTGCCAGCGTGGTGCTGGCGGCGCCCGCCTCGGCCGCACGCATCAAGGAAGTCGCAGCCGTCGAAGGCGTGCGCACCAACCAGCTGACCGGATTCGGCCTGGTGGTCGGACTCGACGGCACCGGCGACCAGACCACCCAGATGCCGTACACCTCGCAAGGTCTGAGCAACTACCTGCAGCAGATGGGTATCGCACTGTCGCCATCGAGCGCGTCCCAGTTGCAGCTCAAGAACGTCGCAGCGGTGCTGGTGACCGCGCAATTGCCGGCATTCGCCCGACCGGGGCAGGCCATCGACGTCAACGTCTCGTCGCTGGGCAACGCCAAGTCGCTCAAGGGTGGCATGTTGATCAGCACCGCGCTGCGTGGCGTCGATGGCGAGGTCTATGCGCTGGCCCAGGGCAACCTGATCATCGGGGGCGCAGGCGCCTCGGCCGGCGGCAGCAAGGTGCAGATCAACCACCTGAGCGCCGGACGTATTCCGGGCGGCGGCCAGGTCGAACGCGCAGTGCCGACACCGCTGCTCGAAGGCGACACGATTGCACTGGGACTGGCAGCATCCGACTTCCAGACCGCACGCCGCGTGGCCGAGTCGATCAACCGGCGCTTCGGCCAGGGTTACGCCCGCGCACTGGACGGCCGCACGGTCGAGGTCCGGGCGCCGACGGACCCGAATGCGCGGGTCAGCTTCATAGCCGAGATGGAGGAGTTGCAACTGGAGAACTCGGTGCCATCCGCCAAGGTGGTCATCAACGCCCGCACCGGCTCGATCGTGCTCAACCAGGCGGTCACGCTGGGGCCATGCGCCATCGCCCACGGCAATCTGTCGATCACGATCAGCTCGACGCCGGTGATCAGCCAGCCCAACCCCTTGTCGGCCGGGCAGACGGTCGTGGCGCAGAGATCGAGTATCCAGATCACGCAGGAGCCGGGCATCCTGATGCAGATCCCGGCGTCGCCGCAACTGGCCGACGTGGTGCGCGCACTCAACGTGCTGGGCGCAACACCACAGGACCTGCTCGCGATCCTGCAGGCGATCAAGGCCGCCGGCGCGCTGAACGCCGAACTGGAGGTGATATGAAAGACGCCCCCCGTCTGTACGGTCGCACTGCGTGTCGACCGTCCGAACCCCCCACTGGGGGGCGCCCCCGACGGCCTGGCAAAGCCAGTTCCGTGGGGGCCTGGACTGGCCTGCTCCGCGGCCGTTTGACCTTTGATCGGCCACTGCTGGCGCGTAGCCTCGTGGAGAACTGACATGTCCCTCGGAAACATGACCTCCGTCAACAGCAACGCCCTGGCGGCAGACGGTCGCTCGCTCGATGCGCTCAAGCTGCAGGCGGGTCAGAACAGCAAGGGCGCGATCAAGGAGGCGGCGAAGCAGTTCGAGGCGCTGTTCATGCGCGAGCTGGTCAAGAGCATGCGCGAGGCGACGATGAAGTCCGGCCTGTTCGACAGCGCCGGCGGCGACCTGAGCGCCGACCTGCTCGACCAGCAGCTGTCGGTGCAGATGTCGGGCATGCCCGGCGGCCTGTCGGAGCAGATTGCGCGCCAGTTGTCGCAACGCATCGGCGCGGCCGACGGCGCACCAGCCGTCGTGATCGCGCCACCGGCTGCACAGACGAGCCAGGCCGCCCCGCTGCGCACCAGTGCCAGCCAGAGCGAGTTCGTGCAGCAACACAGCGCCGCGGCACAACGCGTCGAGCAGGCCAGCGGCATTCCGTCGGCCTTCATGCTCGGCCAGGCCGGACACGAGACCGGTTGGGGCCGCAGCGAAATCACGATGGCCGATGGCTCGCCGTCGCACAACCTGTTCGGCATCAAGGCCACCGGTGGCTGGACCGGCAAGGTGGCGGAGATCACGACCACCGAATACGTCAACGGCGCGGCGCAGAAGGTGGTCGCCAAGTTCCGCGCCTACGACTCCTACGAGGACTCGATGCGCGACTACGCCCGCATGATCACGCAAAGCCCGCGTTACGCCCAGGTCAGCCAGCAGACCGACTCGGCGCAGGCATATGCCGCCGGCCTGCAGAAGGCCGGTTATGCGACCGACCCGAACTACGCCGCCAAGCTCAGCCGCGCCATCAACAGCACGCTGCAGCTGCAACGCGCCCAGTCGACATGATCGGCGCCGCGATGACGCACCACGCCCTGTCCGGCCTGTCGATCGACTAGGCACCACGCCATGTCCAGCCTCCTGAATATCGGCAAGAGCGCACTGCAGGCCAACCAGCAGGTGTTGCGCACGACCGGCAACAACATTGCCAACGTCAACACCGCCGGATACTCGCGCCAGAGCGTGCAGCTCA
Source organism: Burkholderiaceae bacterium (assembly GCA_041622095.1). Taxonomy (GTDB): domain Bacteria; phylum Pseudomonadota; class Gammaproteobacteria; order Burkholderiales; family Burkholderiaceae_C; genus CAISIP01. Next base: position 4,839 of record JBFJZP010000115.1, read on the forward strand.
ACAGCATCGAGGGACAGTATTCCGGATCGGGCTACTACGGCCTCGGCGTCGAGGCAGCGACGGTGATGCGCAGCCACAGCGACATGCTGACGCGCCAGGTGGCGCTGACCGGCTCGATCGCGGCATCCGACGCCAAGCGGCTGGAGCAGTTGAAAAAGCTCGAAGACCTGTTCCAGGGCGGCGCCACCGGACTGGGTTCGGCGGTCGGCGACATGCTCAATTCGTTCTCGGACGTGGCCAATGCGCCGACCGACCTGACCGCCCGCACCGTCGTGCTGGCCCGGGTCGATGAGACCGCGTCGCGTTTTCGATCGGTCAGCCAGGACCTGGACAACCTGCGCAGCAGCCTGCAGCTCGAACTCAAGGCCAATGTGCAGACGGTCAACCAGCTGGCCTCGAAGATTGCCGAGATGAACCAGCAGATCCGCAACCAGCAAGGGCGCGGCCATACGCCGAACGATCTGCTGGACCAGCGCGACGAACTGATCCGCCAGCTCAACACCCTGGTGCAGACCACCAGCATCCCGGCCGAGGATGGATCGATCAACATCTTCGTCGCCGCCAGCCAGCCCTTGGTGCTGGGCACCAGTGCGGCCACGCTGGCACTGACGCCGGACGAATTCGGCGACCCGTACAAGGCCAAGCTGACGATGGACCGCGGCGGCCTGACCGTGATACTGGACGAGGCCACGCTCGGCGGTGGCGCACTGGCCGGCCAGCTGCGTTTCCAGAACACCGACCTGGCCGATGCCGGCAACCTGCTCGGGCGCATGGCGCTGGCGCTCGGTACGACGATGAACCAGCAGCACAGCCTGGGACTGGACCTCAACGGTGCACCGGCCGGCAACCTGCTGACGCTGGGCCCGATTCCGGACGGACTGCCGGCGCTGGCCAATACCGGCAGCGCCAGCATCCAGGTTGCGGTGCAGACCACGCCGGCCAGCGGCGCCACATCGCTGGCGGCATCGGACTACGAAATCCAGTTCAGCGGCGCTGCGGCCGGAACCGTGCGCCGCTTGTCGGACGGCCAGGTGAGCAGCTTCGGATCGGTGCCGATCCAGATCGACGGCCTGTCGCTGCAGGTCAGCGGCGCCGCCGCGGCGGGTGACCGCTTCATGATCACGCCGTACCGCCAGGTGGCCGCATCGATGGACGTGGCCTTTGGTTCGCCGCGCGCGCTGGCGGTCGCCGGTCCGGTCGCGGCCAGCGCCGGCGTGACCAACCAGGGTTCGCTGGCCTTGCAGACCTTGATCGCGCAGCGTGCCGATCCCAACCTGACCGAGACCGTGACACTGACTTTCACCGGTGCCGGCAGTTTCGACGTGGATTCGACCTCGCTCGGCACTCTGACCGGCGTCGCCTATGTACCAGGCTCGCCGATCAGCTACAACGGCTGGGCGCTGACACTCAAGGGCACACCGCAGGTCGGCGACAGCTACACGGTACAGGCCAACGCCTATCCATCGATCGATGCCGGCAACGCACACGCGATGCTGGCCATCCGCGACATCGCGATGTTCGATGGCGCGGCCACCACCGATGGTTATGCCAGCCTGATGGCCGAGATCGGCGTTCGGGTGCAAAGCGCGGGCTTCGCCAGCGCCGTGTCGACTTCGATTGCCGCGAACGCCACTTCCGACCAGGCCGCGTTGGCCGGCGTGAACCTGGACGAGGAAGCGGCCCGCTTGATGCAGTTCCAGCAGGCTTATCAGGCGTCGGCCAAGATCCTGCAGGTGTCGCAGACGCTGTTCGATACGCTGTTGCAGAACCTGGCCCGCTGACGTCACGAATTCCGGAGTAAAGACTTATGCGCATAGGAACCGCCAACGTCTACGACAACGCGCTCGAGCAGTTGTACAAGCGCCAGGGCGACATGTTGACCCAGCAGGAACAGGTGAGCACCGGGCTGCGCGTGAACCGCGCCAGCGACGACCCGATCGCGGCGGCCCAGGCGGAACGCGCGATGGTGCGGCTCAGCCGCATCGAGACCGATCAACGGGCACTGGAGACGCAGCGCTCGGCCTTGTCCACCGCCGAAGCCGGCCTGGGCGAGGCGATCGGTCGCATGCAGGACCTGCGCGAACTGGTGATCGCCGCCGGCAACGCCGGCTACAGCGAGGCCGACCGCACCACGCTGGCCACGCAGATCAGCAGCCTGCGCGACCAGATCTTCGCCATCGCCAACCGCACCGACAGCAACGGCGTGCCGCTGTTTGGCGGCCTGGGCAGCACCGGCTCGCCATTTGCCGACATTCCGGCCGGCGTCCAGTTCCAGGGCGCGGCCGGCCAACGCGCTGCCACCACCACCGCCTTGCCGGGCGCGATGAACGGACAGGCGATCTGGATGGATGTCCCCAGCGGCAACCGCAGTTTCGAGGTCAGGCTGGGCGCGGCCAATGCCGGCGGCGTCTGGACCGATCCCGGCACGGTGGTCTCGCCGACCCTGCTGACCGGCAACAACTACCGCATCGACTTCACGGTGACGGCCGGCGTCACCACGTATGACGTGGTCAACACCACGACATCGACCGCGGTGCTCAGCGGCCAGCCCTATACCAGCGGCGCACCGATCCAGTTCGACGGCCTGTCGGTCATGCCGCAGGGCGCACCCGCCGACGGCGACACGGTCGACGTCGCGCCGAGCACGGCGCTGAACCTGTTCAACCTGCTCGACGCCACGGGCAACAGCATCAGGAACGCATCCAGCGACAACAAGCTCTCGCATGCGATCGCGCTGTCGCTGGCACAGATCGACACCGGCATGGAGCGGCTGCAGGCCGCGCGCGGCCAGGCCGGCGACTGGCTCAACCGCGCCGACAGCATCACCGATGCGCAGTCGGCCCGTACGCTGGCGCTGGAGTCGGATCGCTCGCGCGCGGTC
>JBFJZP010000116.1:0-7688 GCA_041622095.1 Burkholderiaceae bacterium
CAAACTGGTGCCGGCCTTGCAGGAGCAGGTGTCCCGGCTGATCCATACCTCCAACTACTACCATGTGCCGCTGCAGGAAACCCTGGCGGCCCAACTGGTGGAACTGTCGGGCATGACCAACGTGTTCTTCTGCTCGACCGGCCTGGAGGCCAACGAGGCCGCGATCAAGCTGGCACGCAAGTTCGGCCACAACAAGGGCATCGAGCGGCCGCAGATCGTCGTCTATGAAAACGCCTTCCATGGCCGCAGCATCGCGACGCTCAGCGCCACCGGCAACCCGAAGGTCCAGGCCGGCTTCGGACCGCTGGTCGAGGGCTTCATCCGGATTCCGCTCAACGACATGGATGCACTGCGCAAGGCCACCGAAGGCAACCCGGACGTGGTGGCGGTGTTCTTCGAGGCGATCCAGGGCGAAGGCGGCATCCGTCCGATGCAGGAAGACTACCTGCGCCAGGTCCGCAACCTGTGTGATGAACGCGACTGGCTGCTGATGATCGACGAAGTGCAGTGCGGGATGGGCCGGACCGGCAAATGGTTCGCACACCAGTGGGCCGGCATCCACCCCGATGTCATGCCGCTGGCCAAGGGACTGGGCTCGGGTGTACCGATCGGCGCCGTGGTCGCCGGCCCCAAGGCGGCGCAGTTGTTCGGCCCTGGCAACCATGGCACGACCTTCGGCGGCAACCCGCTGGCGATGCGTGCCGGTGTCGAGACGCTGCGCATCATGCGCGAGGAAGGCCTGCTGGACAATGCTGCCCGGGTCGGCGAACATCTACACGCTGCCCTGATCCGTGAGTTGGCAGCCGAGCTGGGCAGCGGCGCGGTCAAGGAAGTGCGTGGCCTGGGACTGATGATCGGGATCGAACTCGACCGCTCCTGCGGCGCCCTGGTGGGCAGTTGCGCCGACAACGGACTGCTGATCAGCGTCACCGCCGATTCCGTGGTCCGCCTGCTGCCGCCGCTGATCATGAACACCGCCGAGGCCGACGAGGTAATCTCCATCCTGTGCCCGCTGATCAAGAAGTTCCTGGCGACTGCAGCATCATGAAGCACTACCTGCAGTTCTCGGACCTGGACGCCGGCGAGTACGCCTATCTGTTCGAGCGCGCCGCGCTGATCAAGCGCAAGTTCAAGTCCTACGAGAAACACCACACGCTGAGCGACCGCACGCTGGCGCTGATCTTCGAGAAGGCCTCGACCCGTACCCGGGTCAGCTTCGAGGCCGGCATGTACCAGATGGGTGGCAGCGTCGTGCACCTGACCACCGGCGACAGCCAGCTCGGCCGTGCCGAGCCGATCGAGGACAGTGCCAAGGTGATCAGCCGCATGGTCGACCTGGTGATGATCCGCACCTTCGAGCAGACCAAGATCGAGAATTTCGCCGCGCACTCGCGGGTGCCGGTCATCAACGGCCTGACCAACGAGTTCCATCCCTGCCAGATCCTGGCCGACATCTTCACCTTCATCGAGCACCGCGGCTCGATCGCCGGCAAGACCGTGGCCTGGGTCGGCGACGGCAACAACATGGCCAACAGCTGGCTGCAGGCCAGCGAGATCCTGGGCTTCAAGGTCCATGTGAGCACGCCGCGCGGCTACGAGATCGACCAGTCGATCGCCGGCATCCGCTCGAGCAGCAGCTACCAGGTGTTCAAGGACCCGATGCAGGCCTGCGCCGGCGCCGACCTGGTGACCACCGACGTGTGGACCAGCATGGGCTTCGAAGCCGAGAACGAAACCCGGCGCAAGGCCTTCGCCGACTGGCGCGTCGACGCCGACATGATGCGGGCTGCCAGCAAGGATGCCTTGTTCATGCATTGCCTGCCGGCGCACCGTGGCGAAGAGGTCGATGCCGATGTCATCGACGGCCCGCAGTCGGTCGTCTGGGATGAGGCCGAGAACCGTATGCACGCGCAAAAGGCCTTGATGGAATACCTGCTACTCGGCCGCCAGGGCTGAGTGCGGCGCGGCCAGCGCTGCGCACAAGCCGCGGCTGGCGCCGTCGTTCGGCCTGCGGCCAGTCCAACCCGGTCGTTTTCGTCGGCTTTTCCCACAGGTCGACGCGATCCGTGCGGCCGGTCTTACACTGGTTGCAGACCACCATGTGCTGCGCCGATCCCGTTCTGTTCGCCCCGCGCCGTCCCGCCCCGCGCCGTCCCGCCCCGCGCCGCGTGCGGCGCGCGGCCTGCTGGATCGCGGCGCTGGCACTGGTGCTGCCGGCAGCGGCCCAGTCGGACCGCAACGCCATCGACGTGCAGGCGGAGCGCCGGGGAGGCCTGGTCGATGTGCAGGCAAGGGCTTTGTTGCGGGCACCGATGGATGTGGTGTGGCGCACGCTGACCGACTACGAACGCCTGCCGGAGTTCATTCCGGGCATTGAAACCAGCCGGGTCCTGGCGCGTCACGGCGCGATGGTCACGGTGGCGCAGACCGGCGAGGCGCGTTTCCTGTTCCTGACCGTGCCGATCAAGGTCACGCTGGAGTCGACCGAGCGGCCACCCCATGTTGTCGAGGTACGCCGCGTGTCGGGCAGCATCCAGCATCTGCAAGGCCGCTACGAGGCCCAACCCCTGGCCGACGGACGGATCCTGTTGCGCTGGAGCGGATCGCTTTCGCCGGATGCGGAGCTGCCGCCGCTGATCGAGACCGCCCTGGTCCGGCTGTCGATCCGCGACCAGTTCGTTGGCATGGTGCATGAAATCGAACGCCGCGCCGGCACCCGTGTCGCGACGCCGGAACCACGGGCGAGCAACCGATGAGCCGGGTATCGACACCCCCATCAGCCTGGCCGCTTGCGCGCCACGGCGCCGCATTGCTGTGCGCCGGCGCCATGTTGCTGGCCGGCGGCTGCGCAATCGCACCAAGCGGCGCGCCGCCCGCCGAGCCGATCGCCGTGGCGGCAACACCGGAGCAGACCTGCGCGCGCTGGTACCGGGCGCTGGACAGCCAGGTGGAGGCGGCCGGTGTCCGCGACGCCGGCAGCACGCCGGTGGCGGGGCATCCTTATCTGCGGGTGGACCGCTTCACCGCTTCGCTGACCGACCGCTTGCCGGCGCAGCCGCCCGGTGCAGCCATCCTGCCGGCGCCCCATGCGGCATGGGTTGCGCGCCTGCAGGCACTCGACGCGTCGGCCCGGCAACACGAATTGGCCAACCTGCCGGCCGGCGCCCGGCAGACGCTGGCGACCGGTTTCGGACTGGCAGCCGATACCGCCACGATGCAGCTGTTCACCCGGGACTGCGGCGCGCGCCTGGTCGCGTCCGAACTGGGCACACCCTGGCAGATCGACCGCCTGCGCGAGACAGTGGTGGTGCCGGACGATTATGTCGACGCCTATCGCGCGACCGGCCTGTATCCGTTGACCCGCATCCCCTTCCTGGCCGGCGTGCGCAGGTTCGAGGCCGAGACGCGGCAACGGTTCGCCGACGCGGTCGTGCCGCTGCCGGGCCGGCCTCACCTTCGCCTGGCCCCGCCGCCCGACGCGGCGGCGCCGGCCCTCGACGCAGCGGATCTGCGCACGATGCTGCGCGCCGCATCCGACAATGCGCTGGGCGTACCGCTGCCGAACCCGGCACAACGCGAACAGTTGTTCCAGCATTTCGCGCCGATCTGGGACATCGGTGTTGCCGGCATCGACGACCTGCCCGGCGCCCTGCACTGGGGCGATGCGGCGCGGGACGATCCGAAAGCGACGCCGAGGGTCGATGTCCATCGGCCGGTGGTTTATCGTCAACTGGCCCACACCCGGTTCGGCGAACGCAGCCTGCTGCAACTGGTCTACACCGTCTGGTTCGGTGCACGCAGCGCCACGCGCACGCCGATCGACCTGCTGGCGGGCCGCATCGATGGCCTGGTCTGGCGGGTCACGCTGTCGCCCGATGGCGCGCCCCTGGTGTACGACAGCATCCACCCGTGTGGCTGCTACCACATGTTTTTTCCGGCGCCCGGTATCGCGGTGCGCAACCCGCCCTCCGGCAATCCCGGGGAATGGGCCTTCAGCCCCCGCAACGCGCCGACACTGGCCCGCGGCGAGCGCATCGTGTTGCGCCTGGCCGCCGCCACCCACTATCTCGAAGGCCTGGACGTGCAGCCGGCGAACGGCCCCTCGGCTGCACAAACGACCCACGGATGGCGTGACTACGATGAACTGCGTGCGCTGCCGCTGCCCGGCGGCCACTCGCGCAGCGTGTTCGACCGGCATGGCTTCATGCCCGGCACCGACCGGCTGGAGTCCTGGCTGTTCTGGCCGATGGGCATTGCGCGTGCCGGCGCGATGCGCCAATGGGGCCGGCACGCCACCGCATTTGTCGGGCGCCGGCATTTCGACGATGCCCGGCTGATCGAGCAGCGTTTCGACCTGGGTGCGGCGGCCTTGCCGGCCGACTGAGCCACCCTGCAGCCATTCGTCGACAAGTTCTCAGGCGCGCAACGGCAACGAAGCCGACAGCAGCGCTTCGAACTCCGCAATCGGAACCGGACGCGCGAACAGGTAACCCTGGAAGGTCTCGCAACCCATGGCCTGCAACAAGGCCAGCTGCCCGTCGGTCTCCACCCCTTCGGCAATCACCGCCAGTCCCAGGCTGGCACCGAGCGCAACAATGGTGCGGGCAATCGCCTCGTCGTTCGGATCGACCAGCAGGTCGCGCACGAACGACTGGTCGATCTTCAGGTGCGCCAGCGGCAGCCGCTTGAGGTAGCTCAGCGACGAGTAACCGGTTCCGAAATCGTCAAGCGAAAAATCGATGCCGCGCGCGCGCAGCGCGGTCATTTTCTCGACCACGTCTTCGACGTTTTCGGCCAGCAGGCTTTCGGTCAACTCCAGCTTCAGCCGCGCCGGATCGGCCGCATGCTGCGCGAGTGCCTGCAGCACCCGGGCCACGAAATCAGGCGCCTTGAACTGGTGCGCACTGACATTGACCGCCAGCGTCAAATGCCGGGTGTGCGCGCCGCGTCCCCAGACCGCCAGTTGCGCGCAGGCGGTATCGAGCACCCATTGGCCCAAGGGGATGATCAGGCCGGTCGACTCGGCCAGTGGGATGAACTGGCCGGGCGAGACCTGGCCGCGCGTCGCATGGCGCCAGCGCACCAGCGCCTCCGCGCCGTTGACCTGGCCGTTGCGCCCGACCACCGGCTGGTAGTGCAGCGTGAATTGTGCTTGCTGCAACGCGGCGCGCAGGTCCGACTCCATGCCGGCGCGCGCGTCAACCGCCGCCTGCATGCCCTGGTCGAACATGCGCAAGGTGTTGCGGCCGGCGGCCTTGGCCTGGTACATCGCCAGGTCGGCCTGCTTGAGCAGGTCCTCGACACCTTGCGCGCCATTGCCGAACAAGGTGATGCCGATGCTCGGCGTGCTGCGGTACTCACGCCCTGACAACACGAAAACCGGCGCAAATGCATCCAGGATCTTGTGGCCGACCTGCTCCGCGTCGGTTGCCGCATCCAATGGGTCGGTGCTCAAGCCCTGCAGCATCACGACAAATTCGTCGCCACCGAGTCGCGCCACCGAATCCGCCTCGCGCACACAGCCGAGCAGGCGCTGGGCGACCTGCTGCAGCAACAGGTCGCCGGTCTCGTGGCCGAGCGTGTCGTTCAAGGTCTTGAAGTTGTCCAGGTCGATGAACAACAAGGCGGCATGGCGCTGGTTGCGCGCATGGGTCAGCAGCGCCCGCTTGAGTTGCTCGATCAGCAGCCGGCGGTTGGGCAACTCGGTCAAAGCGTCGTAGAAGGCCAGCGCATTGATCTGGTCCTGCGCCTTCTTGTGTTCGGTGATATCGCGCCCGATGCCGCGATAGCCGGTGAACACGCCCTTGTCGTCGTGGATCGGCATGCCGCTGACCGACGCCCAGCGTGTTTGTCCGTCGGGCCGGGTAAAGCGGATCTCGAAATCGCGGAACTCCTGGTGCGCCTGCAGCAGTGCGCGGTGCTGGTCCCACTGGGCCTTGGTGAGCTGGGTCTCCCCCATCTCCCAACGCCGCTTGCCGACATAGTGGTTGCCGAGGAAATGGTGGTCCGCCGCCTGCGTCCAGTCGGTGCCATCACCCTGGACCCGCACGAAACGGAACTCCGCATCCTGCTCCCAGTACCAGTCGGAGGACAGGCTGGTCAGGGCCCGGAACCGGGCCTCGTTCTCGCGCAACTGCTCCTGTGCCCGCTTGCGTTCGGTGATGTCCATGAAACTGACCTGCACCGCTGCCCGGCCATCGAGCTGGATCATGCTGGCCTGCGCCTGCACGTCGAAGGTGCTGCCATCGAGGCGCACATAACGCCAGTCCTGGGTCGGGAATACCGTCGCTTTCCCGCTCGCCTGATCGGCCTGGAGTTGCCGGACCCGGTCCTCCATCACATCGTGCAGTCGCTCATGGACGAAATCCCGGATGTCACGCCCGATCAGCTCCGCTTCATCCCGGGCACCCAGCATGCGCTGGGCAGCCGGATTGACGAATACGAGCGTCTCGTCACGGTGCACGACCACGCCAATCGGCGAAGACTGCACCAGCGCCCGATACCGTTCCTCGCTTTCGACCAGCACCTGCTGCAACCGGTATTGCTCGGTCACATCGCTGAACACCAGCACCACGCCCAACATTCGCCCATCGGCATCGCGGATCGGCGCCGCACTGTCATAAATCTGGTACTGGCTGCCATCACGCGCGATCAATGCGGTATGGTTGGCCAGCCCGACCACCTGGCCGGACTCCAGCACCCGTGCCACCGGGTCCACCGGCGTCTCGCGGGTGAGCGCATGGACGATGCGAAAGACCTCGTTCAGCGGCCGCTCCCGGGCCTGCTCGAAGGTCCAGCCGGTCAGCCGCTCGGCCACCGGATTCATGCGCGTGATCCGCCCGTCGATGTCGGTCGCAATCACCGCATCGCCAATCGACTGCAAGGTGATCGCCAGGTTGCGCTCGTTCTCGCGCAAGGCCTGCTCGCCATCCTGGCGCACCTGCGCCATGTGGTTGAAAGCCTGCTCGAGCGCTTCGATCTCCGGCGCACCGTCATGCATCGGCACGCGTACATTCCAATCTCCGTGGGCCATGCGCGCGGTCGCGGCGGCAATCTGCTCGATCGGGCGGACAATGCCGCGCGCCAGCCGCCAGGCCAGCAGCAAGGCCAGCGTGAGCAGGACCACGCTGATGGCCACGCTGCGCAAAAGTTTGCGATCGGCATCGGCGTAGACCGCCGCCTCCGGCATCGGCGACAAGACGGTCCATCCGACCGGGCCGACTGTGCGATAAGCCAGGATATGGCGAACGCCGGCCGCATCGGTCAGCGTCAAGCTACCGCGCGGGCCCTGCAAGGCATTCGCGTCGAGAGCGGGAAACATTGCCGACACCGGCTTGGCCAGCCAGGCGCCGGCATCGGTGGAGCGCAGCACGATGTTGCGCTGACGATCGAGCACCAGGGTCATCGCGTCCGACGGTACATCGCGCATGACCAGGCCGTTGAGTGCCTGCAGATCGAGCGGCAAGGCCACGAAGCCGACCGGTTTCTCCGCGGCATCACGAATCGGCTCGCTCAACACCGTCACCCAGCGACGGGCCAACGGCGCCATGAATGCATCGGACGCCTGGAACTGCCCCGTCGTCGCTGCCGCCTGGAACCAGGAAAACGACACCATCTGCGCCGCACTCGGCGGGTTGTCCAGGTAGGTACAGATCGGATTACCCTGCAGATCACGCGTGCCGATGGTG
>JBFJZP010000117.1:0-7668 GCA_041622095.1 Burkholderiaceae bacterium
CAAACATGCCGGCCTGCCCTGGGATTGCATATTGTCGGCCGAGGTATTCAGGGCCTACAAGCCGGATCCGTCGGTCTACCTGGGTGTGGCCAAGGTGTTCGACCTGGCGCCGACCGCGGTGATGCTGGTCGCGGCCCACCAGGACGACCTGGCTGCGGCGCGGGCCTGTGGCCTGCAGACCGCTTATGTCGAGCGGCCGGCAGAGTTCGGTGCCGACCGGCTCAAGGATGTCAGTCCCGATCCGGCCAACACCTTGCATGCGCGCGATTTCCTGGATCTGGCCGGCCAGCTGGGCAGCTGAATTGGCGGGCTGGCCGGACATGACGCACTGCGGTGCGGGCCGATCGCGCGATCCGGTCGCCGCCAGGCATTGAAATCCGCCCGCCCGCCACACAACTGCCCGAACTGCAGCCCCTGCAGCGGACACCCTGCCCTTGTCATTTCTCCTTTTCACCGGTCTGGCCCTGGTTTTCGTGGTCTGGTTGCTGATCCGCCCCTGGCTGGTCGAACGCCGGCGCACGCGCTTGCGCCAGCGCCCTTTTCCGGCCCACTGGCGGCCGCTGCTGCAGCAACTGCCGCTGGTGCGCCGCCTGCCGGCCGATCTGCAATTGCAGCTCAAGGCCCATATGCAGGTGTTCCTGGCGGAGAAACCGATGCTCGGTTGTGGCGGCCTGGAACTGACCGACACGATGCGGGTCACGATCGCAGCACAGGCATGCCTGCTGCTGCTCAATCGTCCGTGCGACTACTATCCGAATCTGCGTCAGATCCTGGTGTATCCCGGCGCCTTTGTCGTGAACCGGCAGCAAGCGGTGGGCGACGGCGTGATGCAGGAGCTGCGCCAGGTCCTGTCGGGCGAGTCCTGGTCCCAGGGTCAGGTCGTGTTGTCCTGGCAGGACGTGCAGGCCGACAGCGCGGATGCCAACGACGGACGCAACGTCGTCATCCATGAATTCGCGCACCAGCAGGACCAGGAGAACGGCCAGGCCAATGGTGCCCCGCTACTGGGCTCGCGGCGCGCCTATCGACAATGGTCCCAGGTATTCGGCCAGGAGTTCGCCGCCTTGCAGCAACGCGTGGCCCGAGGCCATGGCGGCTTGCTCAATGAATACGGGGCGACCAATCCCGGCGAGTTCTTCGCGGTGGCCTCCGAGGTGTTCTTCGAGCAGTCACAACGCCTGGCGCATGAGCATCCGGACCTGTTTGCCCAGTTGCGCGACTACTACCGCGTCAATCCGCTGAGCTGGTAAGGGCGGGCCGATCCGGCACCAGGCTGGCGGCCGGCGCTCAGCCGTCGAGTTCCGGGTAGTGGCGAAACAGGCCTTCCTCGTTGAACGGAATGCGGCGCTCGCTGGCCAGGTAAGCCGCCAGGCGCGGCAGCTGTGGCAACTCCGCATGCAGCCGCGTGACCAATGGCGCCAGTCGCAACGCGCGCCGGGTGGCCTTCGGGTAGGCGTAGTGCAGCCCTTCGATCAGCTGGAACAGGGACAGGTCGACATAACTCAGGCGTGCGCCGACCAGGTGCAGCTTTTTCGCCCGGCTATTCACCGGATTGCGTTCGAGTACCGTCTCGAACCAGGACAGGTACTTGATCATCCGGGAGCCGCAGAACAATCGTGCACGCCGCTCCGCCTCGGGCTTCTGCTCTTCGTAATACAAGGCAGCCGACAGCGGATGGTGCGTGTCGTGTGCATCGAGCACCGCATCGGCGATCGTCAGCTGGATCTGGTGGGTCCACAACTGCGCCTGCGCGCTCTTGCCCACCAGTCCCAGCCGGGGACCGAGGTACAACAGGATGGCCGCGGTCTGCGCGATGACCTGTTTGCCATGGCGCAGGATCGGTGGTGCGAACGGCGGATGGGCCAGCCCGGTGTCACCCAGGCTGGCCATCAGCGCTGGCAATCCGCCGTTGTCCGGTGAATCGCCGCGGGCGACGTCCACATAACGCGCTCCAGCCGTCTCCAGCGCCAGGCGCACGAATTCGCCCCGACCCTGGATCGATGGCCAATAAATCAGTTCATACGCCATGCCTGCGCCTCGTCCTTTCCTTCTTTGCTTGTTGGCAACCTGGTGTCATTTGCCACCCAGGCCCATCGACCGGGTGATGACTTCCTTCATGATCTCGTTGGTGCCGCCGTATATCCGCTGTACCCGCGCATCGGCAAACGCCCGCGTGATCGGGTATTCCCACATGTAGCCATACCCGCCGAACAGCTGCAGGCATTCGTCCATCACCTTGCATTGCAGGTCGCTGCACCAGTACTTGGCCATGCTGGCGGTGGTGGTGTCGAGCTTGTCCTGCACGGTCAATTCCAGGCACTTGTCGACAAATACCTGCGCGATCTGCACCTCGGTCTGCATTTCCGCGAGTTTGAAGCGGGTGTTCTGAAAGCTGGCCACCGTGGTGCCGAAGACCTTGCGCTCCTTGACATACGCCAGCGTCTGGTCGATCGCCGCCTGCGCCGCCGCTACCGCGCCGATCGCGATCTGCAGCCGCTCCCAGGGCAACTCCTGCATCAGGCAGACGAAGCCCTGGCCACGCATCGCCGGACCGCCCAGCAGGCTTTCGGGCGGCAGCTGCACGTTGTCGAAGAACAGCTCCGAGGTGTCCTGGGCCTTCAGACCCAGCTTCTTCAGCCGCTTGCCCTTCTCGAACCCCGACATGCCGCGCTCGACCAGGAACAGGCTGATGCCCTTGGCGCCGGCGCTCGGATCGGTCTTGGCGACGACGATGACCAGGTCGGCATGCCAGCCGTTGGTGATGAAGGTCTTGCTGCCATTGAGCAGGTAGCTGCCGTCGGACTGCGCGATGGCCGTGGTCTTGATGCCTTGCAGGTCGGAGCCGGCGGCCGGCTCGCTCATCGCGATTGCGCCAATCACCTCGCCGCTGGCCATGGGCGGCAACCAGGCCTGCTTCTGCGCCGGCGTGCCGTAGCGTTCGATGTATGGCGCGACGATGTTGGTATGCAGGCCGAAACCGATGCCGCTGTAGCCCCCGGCGGCATTGACCTCCATCTGCACCGCGGCGTACAACCGGTCGGCGCCGGCGCCGCCGTATTCTTCCGGCATGGTCATGCACAGAAAGCCGTTGGCCCCGGCCTTTTGCCATACCGCGCGGTCCACGTAACCCTGCTCTTCCCAAGCTTCATGGTGGGGTGCGATTTCCTTGTCGGCAAACCGCTGGTAGCTGTCGCGAAACCCGAGATGCTCCGCGCCAAACAGACTTCGATCAATCATGGAGGGCTTTCTTGTTCCGGACCACCGGTTTTGGCCACCAGGCCGGCTCGCAGCCAAGCTGACCTGTGCGCAAGACCCGAGTGCCGCCCGCTGTTGTTCCGCCCCGAAGGGTAACCCAGACTGGATGGGTATCCGACGGCAGGGTCGCGCACTCATGCGACAGGGGTCGCATACCGAATGCCTATACTCGAAAACAGGCCGTCCGGCGGCGCTTGCGCGCATCCGATCCGCATCGAATCCCTGGAGACAAACCCATGAGCACCGAAGCATTCGTCTACGACGCGATCCGTACACCCCGTGGCAAGGGCAAGAAGGACGGCAGCCTGCATGAGGTCAAGCCGGTCAACCTGCTGGCCGGCGTGTTGGCCGAGCTGCAGCGGCGCAATGATTTCGACACCGGGCAGGTCGACGATGTCGTGATGGGCGTGGTGTCGCCGGTCGGTGAACAGGGCTCGGTGATCGCCAAGGTTGCGGCGCTCAAGGCCGGCTGGGACTTCCGCTGTTCCGGCGTGCAGCTCAACCGCTTTTGTGCCTCCGGCCTGGAGGCGGTCAACATGGCGGCTCAAAAGGTACGTTCCGGCTGGGAAGACCTGGTCGTTGCCGGCGGCGTCGAGAGCATGAGCCGGGTGCCGATCGGCGCCGACGGCGGCGCCTGGGCGCAGGACCCGGAAACCAACAGCGCCACCGCTTTCGTTCCGCAAGGTATCGGCGCCGCCCTGATCGCGACGATCGAGGGCTTTTCCCGCGACGATGTGGATGCGTTCGCGCTGGAAAGCCAGAAACGCGCAGCCAGGGCCCGCGAAGGCGGGTATTTCGCAGGCTCGATGGTGCCGGTCAGGGATTTCCTGGACCAGACCCTGCTTGACGCGGACGAGTTCATCAAGCCGCACACGACGCTGGAAGGCCTGGCGGCGCTGCGACCGGCCTTCGAGCAGATGGGCGCGATGGGTTTCGACCAGGTCGCGCTGAGCCGCTATCCGCAGGTGGAACGCATCCACCATGTACACCATGCCGGCAATTCGTCCGGCATCGTCGACGGTGCGGCAGCGATCCTGATCGGTTCCGAGGCTGCCGGCAAGACCCACGGCTTCAAGCCGCGGGCGCGCATTGTTGCGGCCGCGCTCAGCGGCGCCGACCCGACCATCATGTTGACCGGTCCGATGCCGGCGGCGCGCAAGGCGCTGGCCAAGGCCGGCATGACGATCGACCAGATCGACCTGTTCGAGGTCAATGAAGCCTTTGCCGCGGTGCCGATGCGGTTCATGAAAGAGATGGGTGTGCCGCATGACAAGGTCAACGTCAATGGCGGCGCCATCGCGATGGGCCATCCACTGGGCGCCACCGGCGCGATGATCCTGAACACGCTGATCGACGAGTTGCACCGGCGCAAGCTGCGTTACGGCATGGCGACCTTGTGTGTCGGCGGCGGCATGGGTATTGCCACCATCGTCGAACGCGTCTGAGCGGCCGCCATCCGGCCGTCGGCCCGGTTGTTGCATTGCCGGCGCAGCCGGAGGTGAATCCGCCGGCAAGCGGGGAGCCGGCGGGAAATTGGAATCTGACCCCCATTTGGAAGAACGCCATCATGAAGACCATCCAGTACACCCTTGACGACGGCATTGCGACGATCACATTCGACGAGCCGGGGTCGGCGGTCAACACCATGTGTGCGCAATGGCAGCGTGACCTGACCGAGGTGACGGCACGGGTGGTGCGGGACAAGGACGCGATCCGGGGCATCATCCTGGCGTCGAACAAGACGACGTTTTTTGCCGGTGCCGACCTGAAGGCACTGATGCGGCTCGAGCCGGCCGACGCACCGGCGCTGTTTCGCGAGATCGAACAGAACAAGCGCAATTTCCGCACGCTGGAGACCTTGGGCAAACCGGTGGTCAGCTGCATCAATGGCGCCGCGCTGGGCGGCGGCTGGGAGGTCGCGCTGGTGGGCCATTGCCGCATCGCGGTCGACGATCCGAAGATCCAGCTCGGCCTGCCGGAGATCACGCTCGGCCTGATTCCCGGCGCCTCGGGCATCACCAAGATGGTCCGACTGCTCGGCTTGATGGAGGCGCAACCCTACATCCTGGAGAGTCGCCTGTTCAATCCGCGCCAGGCGCAGCAGATGGGCCTGGTCGATGAACTCGTGGCAGATGCCGGCGCCTTGCGCGCCGCCGCGTTGACCTGGATCGACGCCCATCCGGTCGCTTTCCAGCCCTGGGACGACAAGAACTACCGGATTCCGGGTGGCCTGCCGTCCAGCCCGAAGATCGCGCAGGCCCTGGCGGTAGCGCCGGCCATGCTCAAGAAGCGCACGCGTGGCCTGTACCCGGCTCCGGAGGCGGCGCTGGCCGTGATGGTCGAAGGCGCGCAGGTGGACTTCGACACCGCGCTGCGCATCGAGAGCCGTTACCTGGCCCGGCTGATCGTGCATCCGGTGGCGAAGAACATGATCAACACCTTCTTCTTCAACCTGAATGCGATCAAGTCCGGACGTTCGCGGCCACAGGACGTGCCGCGCAGCAAACCGGCCAAGGTGGGCATCCTGGGCGCCGGCATGATGGGCGCCGGCATTGCGTATGCGCAGGCCAGCCAAGGTATTGCGACCGTGCTCAAGGATGTGCATCGCGACAAGGCCGACGCCGGCAAAGCCTACAGCACCCGGCTGACGCAGGCCCGGATCGACAAGGGGCGCATGGGAGCCCAGGAACAGGCCGAGCTGCTGGCGCGCATCACGCCGACTGATTCGAACGACGACTTGCAGGGCTGCGAGATGATCATCGAGGCGGTGTTCGAGCAACGCGACCTG
This sequence comes from Burkholderiaceae bacterium, assembly GCA_041622095.1. Classification (GTDB taxonomy): domain Bacteria; phylum Pseudomonadota; class Gammaproteobacteria; order Burkholderiales; family Burkholderiaceae_C; genus CAISIP01. The sequence continues at coordinate 6,044 of JBFJZP010000117.1, forward strand.
AAAGCGGCGGTCACCCGGGACGCCGAGCCGATGCTCGCGCCCGGTGGGTTCTTCGCCAGCAATACCTCGACCCTGCCGATCAGTGGCCTGGCAAGCGCCAGCAGCCATCCGAATCGGTTCATCGGCATCCATTTCTTCAGCCCGGTCGACAAGATGAAGCTGGTCGAGATCATCCGCGGCCAGCAAACCGATGACGAGACGGTGGCGCGCGCCTTCGACTATGTGCAGGCGCTGGGCAAGATGCCGATCGTCGTCAACGATGCGCGCGGTTTCTACACCAGCCGCACCTTCGGCACCTATGTGATGGAAGGCGCAGCGATGCTGGGCGAAGGTATTCCGGCCGCGGTGATCGAAAACGCCGCCGTGGCCTGTGGCATGCCGACTGGCCCGCTGGCGGTGCTCGATGAGACGGCCTTGTCGCTGAGTGTGCATGTGCTGGACCAGACCCGCGCCGACCTTGCCGCCGAAGGCCGGAGTTACGACGCCACCCCCGGCGAATTGCTGGTCGAGCGCATGGTCAAGGAGTTCAAACGGCCGGGTCGTGCCGGTGGCGGCGGTTTTTACGACTACCCGTCGGACAAGGGCGGAAAAAAGCGCTTGTGGCCACAACTCAAGGTCTTGTTCGAGAAACCCGGCCAGGGCTGGGACCTGCAGGAGGTTCAGGACCGCCTGCTCTACCGCCAGGCAGTGGAGACCGCGCGTTGCCTGCAGGAAAACGTACTGACGACGGTGCACGACGCCAATATCGGATCGATCTTCGGCATCGGTTTCCCGGCCTGGGCTGGCGGCGCGATGCAGTTCATCTACGGCGTGGGCATCGAGGCTTTCCTGGCGCGCGCCGATACACTGGCGCGCGAGCATGGCGCCGGATTCCGGGTTTCGGAAGCGGTGCGCGAGACCATTCGCCAGCACCAGCCGCAATACTGAACTGAACACAACACGGGAGCGCTCATGCATGCCTATTCCGACCCCCTGATCGACGCCGGATCCAAGGGATTCCCGCACCGGCAGGCGTCGCTGCGACGCTCGGAGATCGGCGCGCAGGGCTGGAACGTGCTGCGCGGTGACCTGCCCTTGCCGCTGGCGGTCATCCGGCGCGACGCCCTGGCAGCCAATCTGCAATGGATGCAGGGTTTCGCGCGCGCGCAAGGTGCCGACATGGCGCCGCACGGCAAGACCACGATGTCGCCGCAATTGTTCCAGCGCCAGCTCGAAGCCGGCGCCTGGGGCATCACCTTTGCCAGCGTCGGCCAGGCCCGGGTGGGTATCGAGGCCGGCGTGCGCAACTGCCTGATCGCCAACCAGGTCCTGACCGATGCGGACCTGGCCGCGATCACGTTGTGGCGACGGGAGACCCCCGACCTGCGCATCCTGTTCCTGGTCGACTCGCTGGCCCAACTCGCGCTGATCGAAGCCTGGTTCGCAGGCGCGGCAGACGCCTTGCCGTTCGAGGTGTTGCTCGAAATCGGCCTGGATGGCGGCCGCACCGGTTGCCGCGACCATGCCGGCGCCTGGGAACTGGCGCAGCGTCTGCACACCAGCGCGGCGACCCGCATCGTCGGCATCGAGTGTTACGAAGGCCTGTGGGCCAAGGGTGACTCGGCCGCCGACACCGCTCTGGCCGA
>JBFJZP010000118.1:0-7618 GCA_041622095.1 Burkholderiaceae bacterium
CGTCAAGCTGGCCAGGCTTTCAAGATATTCGGACATCGTGTTCGCTCGGCGATGATGCACCGGCGCGTCCACTATGGCTTTTTCCGCCTGGCGCACGGCAGTTGCCGCATCATGCCGTTTCCGTCGGCCGGCCGGTGCAGTGTGATGGTGGCAGTGGCAGTGGCAGTGGCGGCCCGCGCCGCAGCCCGGTCAATCGCGTCCGATCGCCACCGGAATGCGCTTGCGCCCGAAGTCGCCCGCCGCGGTGTCGAAACGGCCGGCCAGTGCCTGCCCGCAGTTCGGGCAACTGCCTTCGGCCGTGACGCGGTAGGCGTCGATCCGGTACCAGTCGCGTTCGATCAGCATGGCGTCGCAGTGGGCGCAATGCGTCGTGTCACCGGCCTTGTAGTGCACATTGCCGGTGTAGACATGCAACAGGCCGGCGTTCAGCGCAATCTCGCGCGCACGCACCAGAGTGGCCTTGGGTGTCGCGGGAACGTCCTGCATCCGGTGGTCGGGATGGAAGGCCGAAAAATGCAGTGGTACATCGGCGCCGAGTTCGCGCCGTATCCATTGGCTCATCGCCTCGATCTCGGTCGACGAATCGTTGTGGCCCGGAATCAGCAGCGTGGTGATCTCGACCCATACCCCGGTTTCACGGCGCAGGTAGAGCAGGGTATCGAGCACCGGCTGAAGATGCGAGCCGGTCAGCTTGAAATAGAAGTCCTCGCTGAAGGCCTTCAGGTCGATATTGGTGGCATCGATCTTCGCGAAGAAGTCGCGCCGTGGCTGTTCGTGGATGTAGCCGGCCGTCACTGCGATGGTCTGTATGCCGCGCGCATGGCATGCTTCGGCGACATCCATCGCGTACTCGGCAAAAATCACCGGGTCGTTGTAGGTGAAGGCCACACTCTTGCAGCCGTATTGCCGCGCGGCGTCGGCAATGGCGTCGGGTGATGCCTGGTCCATCAAGCGGTCCATGTCGCGCGACTTGGTGATGTCCCAGTTCTGGCAGAACTTGCAGGCCAGGTTGCAGCCGGCGGTGCCGAAGGACAACACACTGGAGCCGGGGAAGAAGTGGTTCAGCGGCTTCTTCTCGATCGGATCGATGCAAAAGCCCGATGAGCGGCCATAGGTGGTCAACACCATCTGGTCGCCTTGGCGGGCGCGCACGAAACATGCGCCGCGTTGCCCCTCGTGCAGTTTGCAGTCGCGCGGGCACAGGTCGCACTGCATGCGGCCGTCCGCATGCCAGTGCCAGTAACGGCCCGGATAAGCCGGCATGGAAGTCATCGGTTTTCTCCTCCTTGCGTTCTTGGAGCCGCGGTCAAGCCTTCTGGTTCCTCCCATTTGGCCACGGTGTACCGGTGCAGGCGTACCGTGCCGGCCCAGAAGTCGGTCGAGAAGCCGGCCTTGCGCTTGAGTTGCCCGACGAATGCAGCCGGCGCGGGCAGTTGTTCCCACACCTGCGGCAGGAAGGTGCTGCGCCGGCCTTCGCATTCGAACAGCAGTCCATCGACGCCGGGGCGCAGTTGCGCCAGCGCGTCATCCTCATCGCGAAAGTCCATCGCCTGCATGGCCGAGAGCAAGGACACGCCGATCAGGACCTGGTCGAGTTCATCCGGTGTCACAGGCTCGAAGCGGGGATCGCGCAACGCAGCGCCCACCGCGTTGTCCCGGACGTCGTCCAGCAGCCGGCGCTGTGCCTGCAGTGAGCCGATGCAGCCACGCAGCTGGCCGCTACATGTCAGGGTCACGAAGCTCGCGCCGGGGTCCTGCAACCATGGCGCATCGTCGCGTGCCACCCGCTTGCGACCGAGCGCATTCGCAATGGCGGCGCGTGCGATCGGCAGCAAGATGGCGCCGGCTTCAACTGTCATCGGCCTGGTCCGCTGTGAACGCAAATGCCGCGTAGCCGACCACGCGTTGCCGGTCGCCGACGGAGTCGCCGGAGTTGCACTGGCCGAGCAGCCGGGCGCGCAGGTGGTGGCGCCGGGCCGCTATCAGCAGGCCGTTGACCGGCGTGCCGCCGCAAGCCTGTTCATGGGTCACGGTGGGTCGCAGATCCAGGATGTGCTGTGCGGTGGCGCGGTCGATCTGCTGGGCCTGTGCGTAAGGCAGGAAATGCGACATGTCGGAGCTGATGACGATCAACGTCTCCGGCCCCCCCCACAGCAACTCCAGCACGTCGGCCACTTCGGCCGCACTGGCGTCGCCGACGGCCAGCGGAACCAGCGTGAAGTGGTCTAGCGCCGCCTGCAGGAACGGCAACTGCACCTCCAGGGAATGTTCATGCGCATGAGCCGCCGGGCTCTCCATCACCTGGGGCAGGGAGCGTATGGTCGCGATCGCATCCTGGTCGAGCGCGATCTCGCCCAGCGGCGTTGCGAAGCGCGCGACGCCCGGCAACGCGATTCCACGCACCGCGACCCGATGGGTCGGGCCGAGCAACAACACCCGCCGGATCGTCTGGCGCGCCGCCGCCAGCCGGGCATAAGCCAGCGCGGCTGTGGCGCCGGAGTAGATATACCCGGCATGCGGGACGATCAGTGCCTTGGGCTGCGGCGCATCCGGGTCCGATTGGCCCGTCGCGGCCTCGGCCAGCAGACGCGCGACGGTCTTGGCCAACTGGGCGCCGGGTTCAGGGTAAAAGCTGCCGGCCACGGCCGGCGCACGCACGGTATCCATGGCAATTCACCTTGTGCAGGGTTGATTCCCTGTTTGCTTACCCTTGCGCAATCCGCCGGAATTGTCAAGTAGGGCCGGGCAGCGCAGGCACGGATACTGGCCGGCGCCGATGGAACGACCGGCTCGTCCGGCTTGCGCCACAGGCAGTCGGCGACCGCCCGCTCGGTCACCTTGTCGCGTCCGGCCCACGCCATTTCAGCGGGGACGAACATGGAGGCGTTGAAAACGATCGAGGCGCGCAGCTGAATCCTCGGCGGGTGTGTCCACGACAGAAAACAGGCGGCCTGGCGCGCCGTCGGCTGGCGGAAGTGGTACAAACGCGTCCATGAAAATTGAAAAAGACACCGCCGTCACACTGCGTTACAAGGTGACCGACGCCAACCGTCAACTGCTCGAGAACGGTGCCGACCCGATGGTCTACCTGCACGGCGGCTACGGCAACACCTTTGCGAAGATCGAGGCCGCCCTCGAAGGGCAGAGCAAGGGTTACCAGACCACGATCGAACTGCAGCCCCAGGACGCGTTCGGCGAGCGCGACGAGTCACTGGTGCAGACCATTGCGAAAAGCGAGTTTCCGCCTGGTGTCAAGGTCGGTGGAACGCTCAAGGGTCAGGACGGGACCGGCCAGGAGCGGGTTTTCACCGTGCTCAAGATCAAGGGCGACAAGGTGCTGCTCGATGGCAACCACCCGATGGCCGGCAAGATGCTGCGCTTCACCGTGCGGGTCGACGACGTCCGGGCCGCCACGCCGATCGAGATCGAGCACGGCCATGTGCACGGGGAGCACGGGCACCACCACTGATCCGTGATGACGCCCCCCGCGTTTGCGGGGTTCAAGGCAGCATCATGCCGCGGATCATGTAGTAGATCATCGCTGCGAGCAAGGCCGACACCGGCACGGTGATCAGCCAGGCTGCCACGATGCGCACCAGCGCCGAGCGCTTGACCAGTTCCTGGCGGTAGACGTTGCGCAGGCCCTTGCGTTCCTTCTTTGTCAGGTGGCTTTCGGCGACCGCCTGCTTGCTGCCTTTGAGCTCGGCCAGCATCTGGCCTTTTTGCGTGAAGTCGGCAGCGTGGAAGCGCGCCAGATAGGCTTCCACGTTGGGTTGGTCTTCGTCCGCATGGTGTTGCTTGATCGAGTGGATGATCTGGCCAAAGTGGGTCTTGATGTATTCACGCAGAAAGCCGACGCCGAACACCGCACCCACCGCGATATGGGTGGAGCTGACCGGCAGGCCGAGCTGGGATGCGACGATGACGGTGATCGATGCCGCCATCGCGATGCAGAAGGCACGCATCTGGTCCAGTTCGGTGATGCCGGAGCCCACCGTGCGGATCAGCCGGGGCCCGTACAACGCCAGACCCAGTGCAATGCCGATGGCGCCGACCATCAACACCCAGATCGGGATCGCGGCCTGGGTGGCAATCGCACCTTGCATGACCGCCTCGTTGATCGCCGCCAGCGGGCCGACGGCGTTGGCGACGTCGTTCGCGCCGTGGGCGAAGCTGAGCAGGGCAGCGGAGAAAATCAGCGGTATCACGAACAGGCGATTGACGCCCTGCTTGTCGTTGGTCAATTCAGCCGACACCCCGGCGATCCGCGTCCGGACGACCAGCCAGGTGAGCGCCGCCACGCCCAGGCCGATCGCGGTCGCAGTCGGAAAATCGACCTTCCAGATCTGGCGCAGTCCTTTCATGACGAGATAGGTCGAGAACGACCAGGCCATCAGTGCGAGCAGGATCGGTACCCAGCGCCGCGCGGCAGCCATCATGTCCTGCTGGTAGGTGATGGAGCGTTTGATCAGATACAGGAAGGCGGCGGCAATCACGCCGCCGAGCACGGGCGATATCACCCAGCTGGCGGCGATCATCGCCATCTGATCCCAGTTCGCGATCTCCCAGCCACCGGCAGCAATACCCGCGCCCAGCACACCACCGACGATCGAATGGGTGGTGGATACCGGCGCCCCGGATGCGGTCGCGATATTGAGCCACAAGGCGCCGGCCAGCAGTGCCGCCGTCATCAACCAGACAAAGACATCCTGGTTGGCCGCGGCAGACGGGGAAATGATGCCGCTCTTGATGGTGCCGACCACGTCGCCACCGGCAATCAGTGCCCCGGCGGCCTCGAAGATGGCCGCCACGACGATGGCGCCGCCCAGCGTCAACGCGCGCGAGCCGACCGCCGGGCCGACGTTGTTGGCCACATCGTTGGCACCGATGTTCAGCGCCATGTAGCCACCGATCATTGCGGCGACCACCAGCGAGAAATTCACCGGGCCGCCCCGTGTCATCAGGAACAACACGATGCCGACCAGGAACATCAGCGCCAGGCCGAGCCGGACCATTTCACGGCGGCTCCTGTCGCCACCGGACTGTTTCATGACGAATCGTTCGAAATCCACAATCGGCCCCTCGCTTGTTTGCCGCCTGGCGGGTTTGCGTCGGCATCGACATTGTTGTCACAAAGGCCGGTCGACCGGTCGGTCGCGCTGCCCGCGATTGACCTGGCGCAAGTCCAGGCCGGGATTCGCCGATGCGGGGTTGGATGGAGCCGCATCGGTGCGACCGGTGCATCAGTCGATTTTTGCGCCGGACGACTTGACCACCTGCGACCACTTGCTGGTCTCGGCGGCGATGAACTGGCCGAGTTGTTCCGGTGTGCCACCGACCGGTTCCGCACCCAGGCCCTTGAAGCGTTCAATGATCTCGGGCTTCTTCAGGATCTTGTCGACTTCGGCCGACACGCGGTTGACGATGGCCGGCGGCGTGCCGGCCGGCGCCATCAACACGAACCAGGACTCGGCGGCATAACCCGGCAGGATCGAGGCGATCGGTGGCGCGTCCGGCAACTGCGCGCTGGCCTTGTCGCCGGTCACACCGAGCGCGACCAGTTTGCCGGCCTTGATATGCGGCATGGCCGAGGGCAGGTTGTCGATCGCCATCTGGACCTGGCCGCCCATCAGGTCGACCAGCATCGGGCCACTGCCACGGTAGGGTATGTGGGTCACGAAGATCTGGGCCCGGGTCTTGAACAACTCGGTCGACAGATGACCGGTGGTTCCATTGCCGGGCGAGCCATAGGACAGCGCGCCGGGTTTGGCCTTGGCCAGGGCGATCAGTTCCTTCAGGTTCTTGGTGCCCAGCGCCGGATTGACCACCAGCACGTTGGGCACACGCACCACGAACGACACCGGCGCGAAATCCTTGGCGGTGTCGTAGGGCATCTTCGGATACAGGAACTGGTTGATCGCCTGGGTTCCGGGTGTTCCCATCAGGAAGGTATAACCGTCAGGCGTGGCACGGGCCACTTCCGCTGCACCGATGTTGCCGCCGGCGCCGCCCTTGTTGTCGACCACGAAGCTTTGCTTCATGGCCTTGGTCAATTCGTCGGCGATGACACGTGCGGTGATGTCGGTCGTGCCGCCGGCCGCAAACGGCACCACGATACGCACCGTCTTGCTCGGGTAGTCGGATTGCGCCAGGGCCGGGGCGCCGGCCACCATCGCCGCTGCGAGCAGCAGCATCTTCCAGGGGTTTGATTTCATGGTATTTCCTATTGGTAAAAAGGGGATCGCCGGGCACCGTCGGCCGGGCGTCAGCGGACGCATTATGCGGATACCACCGCAGTGCATCCGGTACATCATACAAAGCCGCATGTTCCGATGGGCTGTGGTGCTGTCATCATGGCAGGCGGTCGACATCGATGGACCGGGTTATCGTCCCGGGAGTGAAAGTCTTGGAGAACAGGGGGAGGCATGGCGCCGGTTCCACGTATCACGGTCAAGGGTGTGGAGATTCATTTCGAGGGCGACCATGCACAGGCGATCGTCATGGTCCATGGCTGGCCGGATACCTACCGCCTGTGGGATGCCACGGTCGAGGCGCTGAAGGACCGTTATTGCTGCGTACGGTTCACCTTGCCCGGCTTCGATCTCGCGGCACCGCCGCGCATGACCTCGCTGGACGACATGTGCGAGTTGCTGCACACCATCGTCGAACAGGTCAGCCCCGGCGTGCCGGTGACCTTGTTGCTGCACGACTGGGGCTGCATCTTCGGCTACGAATACGCCGCGCGGTTTCCGGACCGGGTGGCGCGGATCATCGCGGTTGACATCGGGGACTACCATTCGGCCGAGCTGGCGCAGACATGGCGTGCGATGCAGAAGGCGCAGGTGTTCGGTTACCAGATCTGGCTGGCGCTGGCCTGGAAACTGGGCGGCGGCCCGGGCAACTGGATGACCCGCAAGATGGCGCGCTGGCTGCGTTGTCGCAGCGCTCCGGAGCTGATCGGCTGGCAGATGAACTATCCCTATGCGATACGCTGGTTCGGCAGCGCCGGCGGACTGGCGCATGTCGCGCCGGTGCCCTCGGGCCGGCCGATGCTGTATGTCTACGGCGAACGCAAGCCCTTCATGTTCCATTCGCCTCAGTGGCTGCAGGCGCTGGCGCGGCGACCGGGCTGCGCGGTCCGGGCCTTGCCGACCGGCCACTGGGTCATGGTGCAGCAGCCGCAGGCTTTCAACCAGTGCGTGCGCGAATGGCTGCAGGCCTCGGATGCGAGCGGCCCTGTGACGCCTTGACGCCCCGAGACCTCGCCAATGACTTATTGTTTCGCGCCCATGGCCAGCGCGCGCTGGCGCGCGGCTTCGCGCACCTCGGCGTCGTCGACGACGGTGGTTGGCCAGCCCTGCATGTGGCGCTGGGCCAGTTCGCTCAAGGCGGTGATCCATTCCGGCCGGTCATTCAGGCAGGGGATGAACTGGAACTCCTGACCACCGGCGCCCAGGAACGCCTGCCTGGCCTCCATACCGATCTCCTCCAGCGTCTCCAGGCAGTCGCTGGTGAAGCCGGGGCAGACCACGTCGAACTTCTTGTGGCCGGCACGCGCCCGCTTGACCAGGCTGGGTTCGGTATAGTGTTGCAGCCATTTGGCGCGGCCGAGCCGCGA
>JBFJZP010000119.1:0-7614 GCA_041622095.1 Burkholderiaceae bacterium
CATGGTGGCCGAGGGCAAGGAGCTGCGCGAGTTCGATGGAGAAACCTATGTGATGGAGCGTTCGCTGGTGCCCGACGTGGCACTGGTCAAGGCACATCGCGCCGACAAGTCGGGCAACCTGCAGTTCCGCTACACCGCGCGCAATTTCAACCCGGCAGCGGCGATGGCCGGCAAGATCACCATCGTCGAGGTCGAGGAGATCGTCGAGACCGGCGCCATGGAGCCGGACCAGGTGCACCTGCCGGGCATCTATGCCCATCGCATCGTGCTCAATGCCTCGCCGGAGAAGCGCATCGAGAAGCGCACGATCCGCGAAAAGGCAGCCGCCTGAACGCCCCGAACGAACCCCACAGGAGATAACAGATGGCTTGGACTCAAGATCAGATGGCGGCACGTGCTGCCAAGGAATTGCAAGACGGTTTTTACGTGAACCTGGGCATCGGCATACCGACGCTGGTGGCCAACTTCGTGCCGGCCGACATGGAAGTGTGGCTGCAGTCGGAGAACGGCATGCTGGGCATCGGTCCGTTCCCGACCGAGGAAGAGGTCGACGCCGACCTGATCAATGCCGGCAAGCAGACCGTGACCACGATGGCCGGCTCGTCGATCTTCGGCAGCCACGACAGCTTTGCGATGATCCGTGGCGGCAAGATCAACCTGTCGATCCTGGGCGCGATGCAGGTCAGCGAAAAGGGCGACCTGGCGAACTGGATGATCCCGGGCAAGATGGTCAAGGTCATGGTCGGAGAGATGGACCTGGTGGCCGGCGTCAAGCGCGTGATCATCCTGATGGAACACGTGGCGCGCAAGAAGGACGGCGGCTACGACCTGAAGATCCTGCCGCAGTGCACGCTGCCGCTGACCGGCGTGGGTGTGGTCAACCGCATCATCACCGACATGGCGGTCATGGACGTCACGCCCGAAGGCCTCAAGCTGGTCGAACTGGCGCCGGATGTCACCCGCGAGCAGGTGCAGGAGCGCACCGGCGTCACGCTGATCTGACGGCTGCGGCCTTGCGCGGCGGCTTGCTGTCGCTTGCGGGCTTCGTGCGCTGCCGCTTGCTGTCGCTTGCAGCCTTCGTGCGCTGCGGCTTGCGCGGGCGCGCCGGCGTGGCGGCATCGGGCTCGGGCAGCCGTCCGATCTCGTCGCGCGCCAGGTTCTCGATCATCGCCAGCAGCACCTTGCGTGTCGTGGCCAGGTCCTGTGGTGAGACGCCGGCGGTGCTGACCTTGTTGGTGTCCTCGGCCAGCGGCACCAGTTGCTCCTTGAGCGCGCGCCCGGCGTCGGTCAGGAACACGTAGACGTTCTTCTTGTTGGTCGGCAGTTGCCGACGACTGACGTATCCGAGCTGCTCCATCGCCTTCATCGCGGCGAAGGTCGTGGGCTCCATGACGCCGGCGCGTTCGCTCAGCTCCCTCTGCGTCAGTCCGTCGGACTCCCACAGGATGCGCAGGAAGGCCCAGTGGCCGAACGGCACACCGTGTGGCGCCAGCCGGATTTGCAGTGCGCGCCGGAACGCGCGTTCGGTGTCGCGGATCAGGTGGGCCAGCCGGTCGTTGGGCACGGCGTCGCGCCAGTGGCGCAGGATGTTCTGGGTCGGGTGAGGCATGGGTGCGGGTCGCTCGTAGGTTGGTCAGCGCGTGGGCAGGCCGGTTTGCCATTGCAGGCTCTGCGGCATGCCACTGGCGGCCGAGGCCAATAATGCCAGACAGACTTCGGTCGTGGCCCGCGCCCAGGCGCCGCCGTGCAGCGCCGGCTTGCCGTGCACCAATACGTCGACCAGTTCGTCGATCACCTCGCTGCGCGCAACCCGGGGCCGGGGCAGGGCCTCGAAGCGGCGCTCGCCGTCGCCGCAGATCTCGACGCCGCTGGCGGTGGGGCGCAGGTCGGCCTTGTCGCAGCTGACCAGGATCGGCCCGAAATGCTGGTGGTGGGGCGCGGCCTCGCCCGCCGGCGGCCGGTACAAGTCGCCGCCGTAGTTGCGCCGGGCCTTGAGTGCGCTTTCGTGTTCCTGCGTGCCGTGCGCGAGTTCCGCCAGGCGCCGGCGCGCGGCGCCGTAGTCGGCCGCGCTCTTGGGCAGGCCCATCTCGCCGACGCCGTCCATCCAGCCGTCGCTGTCGAAACGGCCGTAGCCGCTGTAGGTGGCGCTGGCGATGGCGCCGTCCTCGAACGCCAGCAGCGCCTGGTAGGCACCTTCGGTGGGGCGCTGCGGGTCCCAGGCGCCGGTGTGCGCGAACACGCTGCGCACCCGGCCGCCGCCGAGCAGGCGCAACATATCGATCTGGTGCGTGGCCTGGCTGTGGATCACGCCGCCACCGGCGGCGGTGTCGAGCTCCTCGGGCCGGCGCGGGCGGTACAGGAAGTCGGTGAAGTTCAGCGCGGTGAGCATGCGCACCGCGCCGAACGCGCCACTGTCGATCAGCGCGCGCGTGTGCAGGATCGGCGCATCGAAGCTGTGGCTGTGGCCGACGATCATCGCCACGCCGGCGGCGTCGGTGGCCGCTATCATCGCGTGGCACTGCGCCAGCGTGATCGCCATCGGCTTTTCCACCAGCACGTGCTTTCCGTGCGCGGCGGCGATGCGCACGTGCTCGGCGTGCAACTGGTGCGGCGTAGCGACGTAGACGACCTGCACTGCCGGGTCGGCGCAGAGTGCCTCGACCGATGCGTGCGCGCGCGCGCCGAAGTCGCGCTCGAACTGCGCGCGCGCCTGCGGCAACGGATCGGCGGCCGCTACCAGCCGGACCCGGTCGTCGCCGGTGAACGTGGGCAGCATCAGCGTGAACGCCCGGCCCAGCCCGGCGACCCCGATGCGCAGCGGTGGCCGCACCATCACAGGTCCAGCACCAGTTCGCCGCCGCAGCTGCGCGAGACGCAGACCATGATCTGGTGCGCCTTTTCCTCGTCCATGAGCACCATGTCGCGGTGTTCGGCTTCGCCGGCGATCAGGCCGGTGCGGCACGAGCCGCAGGTGCCGCTCTCGCAGGAGCTTGGCACCGCGTAGCCGGCGCCGCGCAGCGCCTCCAGGATGCTCTGGTCCGCCGCCACCGTGACAGTGGCACTGCTGCGCTGCAGTCGTACCGGGAACGGAGCGTTGCCCGCGAACTGGCCGGCATCGACGCCGAAACTCTCGAAATGGATAGCCTCGGTCGGCCAGTGGCCGGTCATGTCGGCGACCGCGTCCATCAGGCCGCGCGGGCCGCAGCAGTAGACATGGGCGCGGCCGGGCGTCTCGAACTCGGGCCACAGGTCGATCGCCTGTTCGAGGTCACCGTGGTCATGGTGCAAGAGCACGTGCCCGTCGAAATCGTGCTGCAGCAGTTCGCGAAAGGCGGTGCCTGCCGCGTCGCGGGCGCAATAGATGAGCCGGAATCCCGCGCGCCCGCTGCGGCGCAGCTCGCGCATCATCGACAGGATGGGCGTGATGCCGATGCCGCCGGCGATGAACAGGAACGCATCGGCGCGCGGGTCGAGTTCGAAGTTGTTGCGCGGCACGCTGACGGCCAGGGCGTCGCCCGCCTGCACGTCGTCTGCCATGCTGATCGAGCCGCCCCGTCCCTGGGCATCGCGCTTGACAGCGATCTGGTAACAGCCCGTGTCGGCCGGGTCCGAGCACAACGAGTAGTTGCGCCGTGCGCCGGCGGGTGTCTGCACGGTGAGGTGGGAGCCGGCCGTGAATGCGGGCAGCGGCTGGCCCTGCGGATGGCGCAGCTCGAAGCACCAGATGTCGGTGGCGACCTGCGTCTTGGCGGTGACCCGCAGGTTCATGAATGGCGGCTCGGTCGCGGCGGCTGCGTTGGTGGTCGTGATGGTCACGGTAGGTCCTTGGTGTTGATCGACATCAAAAAAAGCTTGACAAGCTGGCGAATTGAAAATAATCTTAGCCTCCTAATCAAAAAAATGCAAGCCATCTGATCTGGATCAGCGACAAAGGACCGCAACATGATGACGCGTGAAGAAAACGACCTGCTCTGCCGGGTCGAGGACCAGGCCCCCATGGGCCAGTTGATGCGCCGGCACTGGCAGCCGGTGTGCCTGGCCGAGGAGGTCGCCGAGCCTGACGGCCGGCCGGTGCGTGCCCGGCTGTTCGGCGAGGACCTGGTGGTGTTCCGCGACACCGAGGGCCGGGTCGGTGTGATGGACGAGTATTGCCCGCACCGGCGCGCCTCGCTGGTGCTGGGGCGCAACGAGAACTGCGGCCTGCGCTGCCTGTACCACGGCTGGAAGATGGACGTGCATGGCAACGTGCTGGAGATGGTGTCCGAGCCGGCGGCCAGCGGCATGGCGCAGAAGGTCAAGCACAAGGCCTACCCGACGCATGAATGGGCCGGTTTCGTGTGGGCCTACATGGGGCCGCCCGAGACCATGCCCGAGTTCCGGCCGCCGGCCTGGGCTCCGAGCGCCGACACGCGCGTGACGATCGCCAAGGCCATCATCCCGTGCAACTGGGCGCAGATCCTCGAGGGCGCGATCGATTCGGCGCACAGCTCGAGCCTGCATTCGTCCGACATGGTGCCGGCGCGCGTGGACGGCGCCAAGGCCACCGACTCGCTGTGGCTGCGCCCGTCCACCGACAAGGCGCCGCGCATGCAGGTCGAGCGCACGCCGTACGACTTTCGTTATGCGGCGATCCGCCGGCCGATCAAGGACGCGGCCACGACCGACTACGTGCGCACCACGGTGTTCGTCGCGCCGGCGGCGGCGCTGATCCCGCCCAACAACCGCTACAACGTGGCCAACATCAACGTGCCGATGGACGACACGAACACCGCGTTCTACTTCATTGCCTGGGGCCATCCGGAGCACACGCCCGACACCGCGACCTGGCGCTCGTTCCTGGGCCAGCAGGTCGGCGTCGATTTGGACGAGACCTACCGACCGCTGCGCAACCGCGACAACCATTTCTGGCAGGACCGCGCGGCGATGAAGGCCGGCAACTTCACCGGCATCACCGGCTTTCCGAACCAGGATATCGCGATGTGGGTCACGATGGGCGCGATCGCCGACCGCAGCCACGACCGGCTCGGCGCCAGCGACCTGGCCATCGTCGAGTTCCGCCGCCGCATGCTCGATGCTGTGCGCGAGTTCCAGGACGGCGGCACGGCGATAGGCACCGGCGAGACGGCTATTCCCGCGTCGGTGTGTTCGTTCCAGGCGATCGTGCCCAAGACCGTCGACTGGCGTTCGTTCCAGGCCAGCTTCGTGTGGGCCGACGAACATCCGGCGCTGGAACCCTCGTATTCGACGTCGGCTTCCAATCCCTGACCGGGCCGTGCCGCCGGTCCGACGTCCCGGTGGCCGCCTGTCCCGTACCACTTCCACCATCCCTCCAGGAGACACCCCCATGCGCGCAAGCCGCCGTTCCATTCTCGCGACCACCCTGGTCGCTGCCACCCTTTCCCTGCCCCTGCTGGCGCACGCCCAGCAGGGCGCGTATCCGACCCGCCCGATCAAGTTCATCGTGCCGTATTCGCCCGGCGGCCTTCCCGACACCGTCGCGCGCATCTTCGCGCAGCGGCTGCAGGACCGGCTCAACCAGTCGGTCGTGGTCGACAACAAGCCGGGCGCCAACGGCGTCGTCGCGGCGCAGGCGCTGGCCTCGGCGCCGGCCGACGGCTACACCTTCCTGGTCACCGACGGCTCGATGTTCTCGATCAACCCGGCGATCTACAAGAACCTGAGCTACGAGTACAAGCGCGACTTCGTGCCGGTGTCGCTGGCGGCGCGCGCGCCGCTGTTCCTGGCCGTGCATCCCAAGACCGGCGTGAACAACCTGCCGGAGTTCATCGCGCTGGCCAAGTCCAAGCCGGGTGCGCTGAACTACGGCTCCTCGGGCATCGGCAGTTCGCACCACCTGACGATGGAGGCGATGAAGGCCGCGCTCGGACTGGACGTCACCCACGTGCCGTTCAAGGGCTCGAGCCAGTCGGTGCCGGCGCTGATCGGCGGCCAGGTCGACGTGGCGTTCTCGGCGTTGCCGTCCTTGTCCGGCTTCGTCAAGGGCGGCAGGATCAAGCTGCTGGCCACCAACGGCGCACGGCGCTCGGCGCAGGAGCCCGAGGTGCCGGCGATCGCCGAGATGGTGCCGGGCTTCGACTTCTCGGTCGTGGTGGGCGTGCTCGCCGCCGCCGGCACGCCGCAGGCGGCGATCGAGCGCATCGCTGCCGAGATGGAGCGGGTCGCGAAGATGCCCGACACGATCCAGGTGCTGGCCAATGCCGGCGTGGAGGCGGTCGGCAGTCGGCCAGCCGAATACGGCAAGACCATCCTGGACGAGAACGAGCGCCTGGCCCGGGCGATCAAGGCCGCCGGAATCAAGCAGGAATAACGCCCGATGTCCCGATTGCAACTCACTTTCGGCTGCTGGAACTACGACCGCACCCGGGCCCTGAAGGACGGCAGCGTCGTGCCCGACGGCATCGACCTGAACTACCTCGACATGCCGGTGGAGGAGACCTTCTTCCGCATGTTGCGGCACCGCGAGTTCGACGTGGCCGAGCTCTCCCTGTCGTCGTACTCTGTCTCCCTGTCCCGGCCCGAGCGCCCGTTCATCGCGATCCCGGTGTTCCCGTCGCGTTTCTTCCGACATTCCTGCATCTACGTCAATGCCGACGCCGGCATCCGCACGGCCAGGGACCTGATCGGCAAGCGCGTCGGCACACCCGAGTACCAGATGACGGCGCCGGTGTGGATCCGCGGCATCCTGTCAGAGCACTACGGCGTGCCGGTCGACAGCGTCACCTACTTCACCGGCGGGGAGGAGGAGCCGGGGCGATCCGAGAAAGTCGCGCTCGACCTGCCGCCCAATATCAAGGTCCAGCCCATCGGGCCGACGCAGACGCTGTCGCAGATGCTGCGCGACGGTGAGATCGATGCCCTGTACACGGCGCGCATGCCCTCGAGCTTCCTGACCGGTGGCGGCAAGGTCCGGCGCCTGTTCGAGGACTATGAGCAGGTCGAGCGCAACTACTTCAAGGAGACTGGCCTGTTCCCGATCATGCACACGGTGGCGATACGGCGCGAGGTCTACGAGGCCAACCGCTGGATCGCGCAGTCGCTGATGAAGGCCTTCAACGAAGCGCAGCGGCGCGCCTACGCCGACCTGTACGAGACCGCGGCGCTCAAGACCATGTTGCCGTGGCTGACCGCGCACGTGGAGCAGGTCCGGCGCGAGATGGGCGAGGACTACTGGCCTTATGGCTTCGAGAAGAACGAGGCGGTGTTGCGCACCTTCCTGCGCTACCACCATGAGCAGGGCCTGTCCCGGCGCCTGCTCGAGCCGAAGGAATTGTTCGCGCCGGAGGCGCTGGAGGCGTTCAAGATCTGACGCCGACCCGCTGACCAACCGCCGGCAAGTGGCCGTCGCCGCGCCCGCGGCTGGTCCGGGCCCGGTCGCCCTCAGCCGCCGACGGTGAAGCTGCCCAGCGGCAGCGCCTGCCCGTTGACCAGTGCCTCGACCCGGTGTTCGCCGGGGAAGTGGCGGCGCGTCGTCATGTCCGCCAGCGAAATCTTCTTCTGCAGCCGCACCGCATCGTGGCTGCCCAGCTGCAGCGACTTGAGCTTGAACACCTTGGCGCTGGTGCCGCCGCCGGCCTTGACATAGTGCACCTTCAG
>JBFJZP010000120.1:0-7614 GCA_041622095.1 Burkholderiaceae bacterium
CAGGCGCTGCAGGTTGTCGCGTGCACAGGCCAGGGCCCTGGGTTCCAGGTCGGTGGCCACGATATGCGCCAGGCCGCGCCGCGCCAGCACCGCAGCGAGCACGCCACTGCCGGTGCCGATGTCGAATGCCACATAAGGTTGCTGGCCGGTGACCGGCAAGCTGGCTTGCGCCACCAGGTCGATGTATTCGCCGCGTGCCGGCGAGAACACGCCGTAGTGCGGATGAATGCGGTTGTTCGGTGGATCTCCCAGCGCGGGCACCTCGACGCCACGTACGCGCCACTCATGCGCGCTGGTGACGCCCAACAACTCACGCAGCGAGACCACTGAACCCTCGGCCAGTGGGTCGGCCTGGCCCCAGGCCTCGGTACAGGCGACGCGTACGTCAGGGGCGCGGCGCAGGGCGATGGTGTAGTCGCCTCCAACCTGCAGCAGCACCATGCCCAGGATGCGCGCCCGTTGTGACTGCGCCAGCCGGTGCTTGTGAAAATTGCCCGGTCCTGGCTCCGGCATCGCCGCTTTCTGCGGGGCGTGGCCACCACGGCGCTTGCGCGCCGGTGGCTGGTCGATGCGCCGGGCCATGGCTTGCAGCAGCTGGCGCGCGTTGTGGAAGTCGCCGCGCCACAGCAGCGCGGTGCCGGCACAGGCCAGCCGGTAGGCCGCATCGGCGGTGGTCGTATCGTCGCCCAGCACCACCTGGGCCGGGGCGGGTGCGGCCCGCTCGCTGCGCCAGCGTGCCGAATGCGCCTTGCCTTGCTCGATCCAGTGAATCCGGCCGGCGCCTGCCAGGTCGGGGCCGCCGTGGTCGGCGCTGGAAGCCGGCGGCGGGGAGGGGGCGGGTCGTGCTGCGTTCATGGCCTGTTTTAACAGATGCCGGTATCCCGGCGCGCCCCGGATGCAGAGCCTTTGCCGCCATGGCTTACAGTAGCCCGCATGGACCGATTGAGCAGTTTTCTGAGTGAACACGTGGGTATCGAGTTGTGGGTGGCGTCGCTGCTCGTCATCGCGCTGGTGACGGTGCTGGCCAACCAGCTGGCGCAGGTGTTTCTGCGCCACGCGGCCAAGGTCGCGCAGCGGACCACCTCGGTCTGGGACGATGCCCTGGTCCAGAGCGCCAGCCGACCGGTGCTGGCAGCGATGTGGCTGATGGGTGCCGGCGTCATGGCCCGGGTGCTGCAGCGCCAGATCGACGAACCGTTCCTTGCCGAGGTCAACGCCTTGCGCGACGTGGCGCTGATCATGTGCGTGGCCTGGTTCCTGCTGAGTTTCGTCGGCCAGGTCGGTCGCAACATCGTCGCGGCGCGGGTCGAACGCGCCGAGGATGTCGACCACACCACCATCGATGCATTGAGCAAGCTTGCGCGGCTGGTGGCGGTGATCGTGGCGATCCTGATGTCGGCCCAGACGCTGGGTTTCCAGATCACCGGCCTGCTGGCGCTCGGCGGCGTCGGTGGCATCGCGGTCGGCTTTGCGGCCAAGGACCTGCTGGCCAATTTCTTCGGCGGGTTGACGATCTACCTGGACCGGCCGTTCGCAGTTGGCGACTGGATCCGTTCGCCGGACAAGAGCCTGGAGGGCACGGTCGAGTACATCAGCTGGCGCCATACCCGGATCCGTGCCTTCAACAAGAACCCGATCTACGTTCCCAATGCGGTGTTCACCAGCATCGTGGTCGAGAACCCGTCGCGCATGACCCATCGGCGGTTCTACGAGACGATAGGCCTGCGCTACGACGACTTTGCGGTGGTGCGTCCGGTGGTGGAGGACATCCGCGCCATGCTCAAGGCCCATCCGGACATCGACAACAAGGTGACCCAGATCGTCAACTTCAACCAGTTCGGCGCCTCGTCGCTGGACCTGATGGTCTACGCCTTCTCGCGCACCACCGCCTGGGTCGCTTTCCAGGACGTCAAGCAGGACCTCTTGCTGCGCATCGGCGAGATCATCGAGAAACATGGTGCGGAGATTGCGTTCCCGACGCAGACGCTGCATGTTGCGCGGGATGCGGGCGTGGTTGCGCAGGGTCCATCGGACGGGCTGGCGGCGCCGGATCCGACAAATCGTTAGCGTGATTCGGCCGCCGCCATGGGGTTTGCCAGGCAGGGGCGTGCCGGGCGCGAGTGCCAAGGGCGCGCAACTTGCAGGTCGGTGGCTGTTTGTGCGCCAGCCGTGATGGATCGCCCGATCGATTGCGCTTGGCAAGGGTTTCTTGGTCTGAGGAAGCATCTGACAACAGACAGCGGTGACGATAGGGAAGGCTGCCCGGCGATGGGGATTGCTGTCGAATTCGGGAGCGGCTGCTCAAGCCGCTGCGCCATACTCGAACGCGAGCACTCCCCGGGCTGAAGCGTGAGCTGAAGAGCATCGCACTGGTCATGGTGCTGCTGCCGAGCTGCTGCTGCGGTCCAACGACCGCACGCTGCGTGCGCTGGCCGGTGCGCTGGTTGGCGGACGCCGTTTCGAGTTCGGCCGGCTGCGACCGCGCCCGCTCGTTGATCCGGCTGTACGGACGCTGCCACAATCGACTAGCACGGCCCGGCCCAACCCGCGCTTGACCCTCGGCCACTTGACCAGAAGGCGAACCTATGCCCGACAACCCTGCTCCGACAATGCCCCCTCGCGCGGCATCGCCGCCGCCCGAGCGGCGGCCGGGTGACCTGCCGTGGTGCTTTGCTCCGATGGCGAACTACGAATTGCCAGCGGGCCAGGCCGGGCAGGCCGCGTCGAAGCTGTGGGCTCGCCTGAGGAGCCTGCTGCGGCCGGTGGACGACGAAGCGGCACCTGCCCGCCAAGAGGACGAGTTGCGCGCGTTGAACGAGGTGCGACTGGCTCACCTCGTGCGGTCAGTCGACTGGCGGGATGCCGTCGACCCGCTCGAGGCGGCCCTGGGTGACCCGGCCGGCACTGGGGGACTCGGCAAGGGCGAGGTGCGCTTCGTGATCGGGCCACCCTATGGCGGGCATGTGTCGGTGCTCGAGCACTGGGCCGATCGCCATGGTGCCCGCCGCATTGCCGCGCCTGGTCCGGGCCAGATCCTGGCCGGCGACGACACCTGGCTGGAGGCCGGCCCCGGCCCCGGCCAGCCGTGGATGCTGCCACGACTGGAGCACTGCTACCTGCGCCACGCCGGCGGCCTTCGGCTGCTGCGCGGCCTGCTCGAGCGCGTCGACACCGGCCGCGCCGGACAAGGACTGATCGGCTGTGACAGCTGGGCCTGGGCCTACATTCAGCGCCTGTGGCCAGTGCCGCGCCCCGAAGCTCTGGCGCTGCAAGCCTTCGACGGCGAAGCGCTACGGCACTTGTTCGCGTGTCTGACCGAGCGAGAGGCGCGGTTGCGCTTTCGCAATGCGCGCTCGGGCGCGGACATGCTGCGTCTGCCGGTAGCCGAGGACATCGAGCCCAACCCGGAGATCATCCGGCTGGCTGCGCACTGCCGCGGCAACGTCGGCCTGGCGCGCGAATACTGGCGCCAGCGACTGCGGGCAGAGCCCGAATCCGGCAAAGCGGTCGAAGAGAACGCCGAGAAAGACGGCCAGCCGGCACGGACCGGTCTCGGCAGCGACGCGGCCGGCAAGGAGCCCCATGCCGAGGCGGACGCCGTTGCCGAGCCGGAGTCGGCCACGGTCTGGGTTTCGGCGGTAATGGGCGAACCGACGTTGCCGACCGAGACCGATGAAGACACTGCCTTCGTGCTGCACGCGCTGCTGCTGCACGGTGGGCTGCCGGCCGACATGTTGCCCGAGCTGCTACCCGTGCCGGCTCACGGCATCACCGCGATCCTGCGCCGGCTCGAGGCCCTGCAGGTCGTTCAGCGCGTCGACGGCCGCTGGCGCATCGCAGCGCTGGCGTATGTTGTCGTGCGCCAGTTGCTGCTGCAGCGCGACTTCCTCACCGACGACTTCTGAGGGAACTGTGATGAACACGGACATCAATGCCGCAAAGATATTCAAGACGCTGGACGGCGCCACCTTTTTCGAGATCGGATTGATCCTCGCCGCTGCGACGCTGCTGATCTTCAGCGTGCAGCGCGTGCTGCCATGGATTGCCAACCGGCTGCACGGCCAGATGCGGCTGACGGTGCTGGCGGTGGTGCCGGTACTGCGCTTGCTGATTGTGATTGGCGCCGTCGCGCTGGTCGTGCCGCTGGTCATCAACCCCTCGATGCAGAACATGGTGGCATTGCTCGGCACAGTCGGGGTGGCGCTGGGCTTTGCCTTGAAAGACTATGCCAGCAGCCTGATCGCCGGCGTCGTCGCGGTCGGCGAAAAGCCGTACCGCAACGGCGACTGGATCCAGATCGATGGCCACTACGGCGAGGTCCGCCACGTCGGCATGCGCACGGTGGAGATTGTCACGCCTGACGACTCGCTGGTGACGATCCCGCACTCCAAGCTGTGGACAGACCCGATCGTGAACGCAAACGACGGCGGTCCGCGCCTGATGTGTGTAGCCGATTTCTACCTGCACCCGGCGCACGACGCGGTAGCGGTGCGAGCGGTGTTGAAGGACGTGGCGCTGACCAGTCCCTACCTTCGCCTGGACTCACCCACTTTCGTGATCGTGCTCGAGAAGCCCTGGGGAACGCACTACCGGTTGAAAGGCTACCCGCTGGACGCACGCCAGCAGTTTCGCTTCATCAGCGACCTGACCGTGCGCGGCAAGGCCGCGCTCGGCGCACTGGGCGTGCGCTTCGCCGTGGCTGCGACGCAGGCCTCCGCCGGGGGCTGAGCAGGCGCGGAGGTGGCCGGGATCGGCGCATCGCATCACGATCGCGCGGTTGGCGTAAGCGCTTTGAAAAGGCAACTCAGGAAACCGGACGCGTGTTGAAGTCGACCGCGAGGACCCGAAGGCCAGCTTGGCACCAAACCGGTCGGCGTCAGCCATCCTGGTCGGGTCGGGTGCATGGCCGGTCAACGCAGCAGCTCCAGCAGCCTGAATACGCCTGAGCCGATCAGGACCAGGCCCATCACTGCGGCCACTTGCGCGCCGCGCGGCAGCATCTTCTCCACCGCGACGGCAATCGCCAGCGCAGCGACCCAGGCCAGGTTCATGACGCCGCCGACAAACAGCAGCGCCATCAAGGCCCAGCAGCAGCCCAGGCAAAACAGCCCGTGGCGCAGCCCCATGACAAGCGCGCCAATCGCGCCGGGGCGCCACTCGCCAAGCAGGAATCCGATCGGCGAGCGGCAGCGCGCGAGGCAGACCTTCTTGAGCGGCGAGAACTGATAGATGCCGGCCAGCAATAGCAGGGCTGCGGTCAGCCACGGCGAGCGGCTGGCGGCCATCGGATCGGTCCAGCCCACGGCCTGCAGGCACCATTGCAGCGCGGTCGCCGCGATGCTGAACACCAGCCAGACCAGCAGGTAGGCGCCGACAAATACCCGGCCGCGCGCTGCCTCGCCGTTGCGCCGCGCCAGGTCGACGAACTGCAGCAGCATCGGCAATGCCGAGGGCAACATCATCGCCGCCATCATGATGGCCCACATCCCCAGGATCGCCGCGGCGCTGGCAACGCCCCAGCGTGCGGACATCGGCATCATCAACTGCACCAGCGGGTGCCCCATGTCGAGGACCGTCCAGGCGAGGAACGTCCAGCTCATCAGGACCAGCGCCAACAGGCCCCAAACCCGGAATCGGTGCTGCCCCGCCAGCAGCACCAACGTGGCTGGAGCGTCTGCCTGCGCCGCGCCCGGTGTTTCCTGTTTCATCGACTGATCTCCTGATCGTTTGCGTTTGCCCGTCGCAAGGTCTAGTATGGCGTGGCAGGCGCGACAGTGGAGACCGCCCCGGTTTCGGATGCCGGGTCTGCACGCAACTCGGGAGCAAAACCATGAGCAAGAACGGTTGGCAAATCAAGGGCGAGTACATGGAGACCTGCAATTGCGAGTTCCTGTGCCCCTGCATCACATCGAACCTCAGCGCCATGCCGAGCCAGGGTGATTGCAAGGCAGCTGTCGCCATGCGCATCGACACGGGTGAAAAGGACGGCATCCCACTCGACGGTCTGGCGTTTGTCGTCACGATGCATTCCCCCGGTCCTATGGGAGCGGGCAACATCACCGTCGGGCTGATCGTCGACGAGCGCGCCAGCGACGAGCAGGTCGAGGCCATCACGGCGATCGCCACCGGGTCGGCCGGCGGACCGATGGCCGCGCTGGCGCCGCTGGTTGGCAAGATGGCAGGTGTCGAACGCCGGCCGGTGCAGTTCGAGATCAAGGGCTTGTCGCGCAGTGTCAAGGCCGGCGATCTGCTTGACCAGGCGCTCGAAGGTGTGGCCAGCGCCGCAGACGCCAACATCGCATTGGCGGTAGACAACACGGCACACCCGGTGAACAGCCGCCTGTCCCTGGCCAAGGCGACGCGCAGCGTGTTCAAGATGTTCGGCATGGACTGGAAAGACACCAGCGGCACGCGAAACGGGCATTTCGCGCCGTTTGCCTGGTCGGCCTGAAACGCTGCAGGGGCAACCTCACGCGCGCTTTGCCGCCGGGCGCGACATTGGTCGCGGTGCTATCAGTTGGTAACGCTCGCTGGTCGCCTGGATGTCAAGTGGCAATAGCCTGTTCCCGCCGAGACGGGAAGCTGGAAGCTTGTGGCCCAGAGCCGAATTGGTGGGCGGGCGTAGTAGTAGGCCAGGACCGTCGGCAGCCACGTAGCGCGCTCAGCGCCGTTGGCTCAGATACGTGCAGCCTGGTTCCACCGACGCGGTCGAAACGACGTTTTCTGCGCCATCCTGAATGTCTCTGTTGACCGTCTCATTTCTCGCCATCATCGACCTGGATTCAGGTCGCCAATGAGGGTGCATCCGGCAAATGGCGGCTCTGGCACTTGCCGGGGCGGCTGACCGGGAACGATGCAAGCGGCGGTTGGTGACGAATGGGCTTGCCCGATGGGGCAATCCGGCAACGCACACTGCTATGGCTTTCAATGGCTGCGTTGACGGCGATCAACCGGGAGCCCGGTTGATCTCGTCAAATGTGGCAGATCAAAAGCTGTCAATCGAGGGAGAAGACCATGGATGACGTGGACAAGCTGCTGAGAGGCACGGTTGATGAACTCGACCGCTTGTTGAAGGCGAAGAACGTGCTGGGCGATCCGATCGAGCGTGACGGCGCCACCGTCATCCCGATCGTCAGTTACGGCTTCGGATTCGGTGGTGGCAGCAGGAGTGGCACCAAGATCGGCAGTGGTGCCGGTGCCGGCGGTGGCGGCGGAATCAAGCCGCTGGGCGCGATCATTTTCGACAAGGCTGGCGCGCGGGTAGAAGGCATCAAGGGTGCGATGATCAGCGTGGCCGAGGTCCTCGGCGAGGCCGCTGCGCATGTCATCGACAAGCAGGCGTCGTCGCGGGGCGGCGGGAAAGACGAGCCGACCGTCTGACCGATCGTGAGCATGGCTCTGACGCTTGTGCTGGGGTTGCTGTCGATGCTGCTCGTCGTTGTGGTCACGGCGGTGGTGACGCCGGTCCGGTTGCGCGCGCGCATCCGGACATCACCGCAACTGGCGTACCAGGTCGACGTAAGCGGGTTCAGCGGTATCGCGCCTCCATTCGTGATCGCCGACAGTGCGCGCAGGCGCCAAGCTGCCGCCAAGCCGTCTCGCAAGCCAGCGCCG
>JBFJZP010000121.1:0-7597 GCA_041622095.1 Burkholderiaceae bacterium
CAGCCCCGCCTCACCGTCGGCGTCCTTGACACTGAAGTAGCAATGCCCGCTGGCGGCGCGCGCGAAGCCGGAGACCTCGCCACGCACCGACACCGGGTTGAAGCGGGCGTCCAGCGCGTCGGCGACCGCCTGGCAGAGGTCGGCAACCGCCCATACGCGGTTCATGGCCGGTGGCGTGCTCACCGGCGCACCTTGTTGCTTCGCACGGCGACAGCCTCGACCGGGATGGTCGCAATCAGACTATTCCACAATTGGACCGCATGCCGCCGCTCACGCGTCCGCCCCTGCGAACCGTCAATGTCTACGCTGCAAGTCATTGATTCAATTAAGGTTTTCACTGCTCTATTTCTCATCACTGCAAGCCGGAGCCGCATGAATGCAGGCTGCGGCGGGTTTTCAACCGGCTTTTGCACAAAGTTATCCACAGGAATTGTGGGTGGCGCGACCGGCGGTGACAACCCCGGCGGTAACAATCCCATGCGGCCCGATCTTGCGGGTGCGCCATAATCGAACGGCTTTTCTTCCGCGTGGGGTTCATACTTGTTTTCCATCATACAAGCCGCAGGCTGGCCGATCTGGCCACTGGTCGCATGCTCCATCCTGGCGCTGGCCCTGATCATCGAACGCTTCGTCAGCCTCAAGAGCGCCAAGGTCGCGCCGCCGCGCCTGCTCGATGAGGTGCTCACGGTATCGCGCAACGGCGTGCCGTCGAACGACATGGTGGCGCAACTCGAGCGCAACTCGGCGCTGGGCGAGGTCCTGGCCAGTGGATTCAAGGCGGTCAACGCGAACCCGCGACTGACCGAAACCGAACTGCGCGCGAGCATGGAGGGCGCGGGTCGCCTGGTGGCGCACCGGCTGGAACGGTATCTCAGCGCCCTGGCCACGATCGCGTCGGCCGCACCGCTGATGGGTCTGTTCGGAACCATCGTCGGCATGATCGAGATCTTCGGCTCGCAAGGCCCGACGGCCGGTGTACCTGGCGGCAACCCGGCTCAACTGGCGCATGGCATCTCGGTGGCGCTGTACAACACCGCATTCGGCCTGATCATCGCGATTCCGGCACTGATCTTCTGGCGTTATTTCCGCGCGACGGTCGATGCCTACCTGTTGACACTGGAAGTCTCGGCAGACCGACTGGCCCGCCATCTGAACACCTTGCGCAAAGGGCCATGAACTTTCGCGCAAAATCCCGCGATGAGTCGGAAATCAACCTGATTCCGTTCATCGACATCCTGCTGGTGGTACTGATCTTCCTGATGCTCACCACCACCTACAGCAAGTTCACCGAGATCCAGCTCAAGTTGCCGGTTGCCGACACCGAGACGCAGCGCGACTACCCCAAGGAACTGCTGGTCGGCGTCAGCAGCGACGGCGCCTACACCGTCAATGCATCCCCACTGGCCGGACGCAGCCCCGATGTACTGGCCGATGCGCTGCTGGGCGCAGCCAAGGCCGGCAAGGACACCGTGGTGGTCATCCATGCAGACGCCACGGCCAAGCACCAGGCGGTGATCACCGTCATGGAGGCAGCGCGCCGCGCCGGTCTGGCGCAGATCACTTTCGCGACCCAGCCCTCGGCCAAAGCCGCCACGCGATAAGACCATGGGCAGCGCAGCGGTGCGCCAGACCCTGCTCGGTGCCTGGCAGCGGCGCGGGCCGCTGGCCTGGATGTTGTGGCCACTGTCACTGCTGTACCGGGGACTGTGGCTGCTGCGCCAGGCACTCTACCAACACGGTTTTCTCACCACCCAACGTGTGCCGGTGCCGGTCATCGTGGTCGGCAATGTCGTGGCCGGTGGCGGCGGCAAGACACCGCTGGTGATCGCACTGGTGCAACACCTGCAATCGCTCGGCTTGCGTCCGGGCGTGGTTTCGCGCGGATACGGGCGCTCGACCCATGGCTGCCTGGCCGTGACCGGCGACTCCGACGCAGCCGCGGTCGGTGACGAGCCGCTGCTGATCCACCGGCGCACCGGCGCCCCGGTGCAAGTGGCGGCGAAACGCATCGACGCGGCAAGAGCCTTGCTGGCCCGCGATGCTGAACTGGACCTGCTGGTCTGCGACGACGGACTGCAGCATCTCGCCCTGCATCGGGACATCGAGATCTGCGTATTTGACGAGCGCGGCACCGGCAACGGCTTCCTGCTGCCGGCCGGGCCCTTGCGTGAACCCTGGCCCCGGCAGACCGATCTGGTGCTGCGCAGCGGTCACTTGCCCACCGGCCCCGGTTATTCCGTGCGGCGCGTGCTGGCTGACCATGGCCTGCGCGCCGACGGAAGCCAGGTCGCACTCGACCACCTGCAGCCACAGGCACAGTCGCGCCCGGTGACCGCATTGGCCGGCATTGCCCGCCCGGAAAGCTTCTTCACGATGTTGCGCGAACGTGGCGTGGTGCTGGACCACACGCTGGCCTTGCCCGACCATGCACCGCCCGACCCGCAAACCTGGTCGGTGCCGGCCGATCACCTGCTGCTGTGCACCGAAAAGGACGCGGTCAAATGGTGGCCGCTGCGTCCGGACGCACTGGCAGTGCCACTGGTGATCAGTGTCGATCCGGGTTTCTGGAGTGCATTGACCCGCCTGCTGCAACAGCATGGGCCTGCGCCAAGGCCTGCAAAGTTATCATCGCGGCATGGACACACGCCTTCTTGAACTGCTGGTCTGCCCCGTTACCAAAGGTCGCCTGGAATACGACCGCGAGCGCCAGGAACTGGTGTCGCGCAGCGCGCGCCTGGCGTACCCGGTGCGTGACGGCATACCGGTGATGCTGGAGAACGAGGCCCGTACGCTGAGCGACGAGGAACTCGGTCTCTGATCGCTACCCATCCTCCACCCAACCCCATATTGGTCGCCATGAGATTCACCGTCCTGATCCCGGCGCGCCTGGCGTCGACCCGTTTGCCCAACAAGCCGCTGGCATCGATTGCCGGCTTGCCGATGGTGGTGCGTGTCGCGCAGCGTGTCAGCCAGGCGGCAGAAACCCGGTCATCGCGTGTCGTCGTCGCGGCCGACGACATATCGATCACCGATGCCTGCGCCGCGCACGGCATCGAGGCGGTATTGACCAGGACCGACCACCCGTCGGGCAGCGACCGGCTGGCCGAAGCCTGCGACCTGCTGGGGCTGGACGACGCGCATATCGTCGTCAATGTGCAGGGCGACGAGCCGCTGATCGATCCGCAGCTGGTCGATGCGGTTGCCAGCCTGCTGCACGAACGCAGCGAAGCCAGCATGAGTACCGCCGCCCATCCGATCGCGACACTGGAGGAGTTCCACAACCCGAACGTGGTCAAGGTGGTGATGGACGCGCAGGGCCATGCCTTGTACTTCAGCCGTGCGCCGATTCCCCTGGCGCGCGACCATGGGAACACCGCCTGGTGGACCGAGGGCTCCGGCGCGCAGGACACGCTGCTGCGCCAGGCCGCGCCGCTGCGCCACATCGGCATCTACGGCTATCGCGCCGGCTTCCTGCGCAAGTTCCCGCAGTTGCCGCCGGCGCCGCTGGAGCGCACCGAGGCGCTGGAGCAATTGCGGGCGTTGTGGCACGGCCATCGGATTGCGGTCCATGTCACCCACAACGATCCGGGCGCGGGGGTGGACACGCCCCAGGACCTGGAACGCGTTCGCCTGCTTTTTCGCAAGTGACCGGGCGCGGTCCCATGCTATTCTTGCGCCAGCCAAACGTGTGGCGTCGCGCCTGCCGGGCGCAACAGCCGCAGTCCGATCATTCCATTACGCGAGACACCCCATGAGACTCATTTTGCTGGGCGCGCCAGGCGCCGGTAAGGGCACCCAGGCGACATTCATCTGCGAAAAGTTCGCGATTCCGCAGATTTCGACCGGGGACATGTTGCGTGCTGCCGTCAAGGCCGGTTCGCCAATGGGACTGGCCGCCAAGAAGGTCATGGACGCCGGCGCCCTGGTCAGCGACGACATCATCATCGGCCTGGTCAAGGAGCGTATTGCGCAGCCCGACTGCGCCAACGGCTTTCTGTTCGACGGATTCCCGCGCACCATCCCGCAGGCCGATGCATTGAAGGCGGCAGGAATCAAACTCGACTTCGTGCTGGAGTTCGACGTGCCGTTCGAGTCGATCATCGACCGCATGAGCGGACGGCGCTCGCATCCGGCGTCCGGCCGCACCTACCATGTCAAGCACAACCCGCCCAAGGTAGCGGATGTCGACGACCTGACCGGTGAGCCGCTGATCCAGCGCGACGACGACAAGGAGGAAACCGTCAAGAAGCGCCTGGAGGTCTACAGCGCCCAGACCCGTCCGTTGGTGGCGTATTACCAGCAGTGGGCCCAGCAGGATCCGGCCAACGCACCAAAATACCGCACCATCAACGGTACCGGCACGGTGGACGAGATCCGTGACCGCGCGTTCAAGGCCCTGGCGTCGCCTCACTGAGCCCGGATGCGCCGTCGATGGCGCTTGAGGCCATCAGTTGCCACATCAAGGCGATTCGTGCCTTGACCGGCGACAGTCCGCCGGCATCCGGCAGCGCCGCCGCCGGCTGAGCGACCGTGTGGCCATTGCCGCAACGGCTGGCCCGCCAGACCGACACACCCTGTGCCTGGGCGCGCAACAACGCGGCTTCCAGCGCCTGGTGTACGCTGGCATTGCCGGTTCCCGCCACCACCAGGCCCCGGGGCCGCGATTGCGGCTCCGCTGCCAGCATCGCGTCGACCCAGCCACCATCGGCGCCGGCATGGCTGGTCAGGATCTCGACCCGAGGCCAGTTGGCGGCATCGGCGACCAGCCGCCGGCGGTCCGCATCCGCATCGATTACCGGCGCTGGCGCGGGCAGCCGCACCCAGCTGGCCACTCCCTCCTCCACGCGGCCGAGCACGCCGGTATCGCCGGAATGGAAGGCGTCCGGCCGGTACGGATGCACCTTCTGCACCTCGACCGCGCCATGCACGTTGCCGGCAAACACCACCAGCACACCGCGCGCCATCGGATCGGCCGCGACCACCAGGGCGTCCAGCAGGTTCTGCGGTCCGTCCGGCGTCAACGATGAAGCCGGACGCATCGCCCCGGTCAAGACCACCGGTTTGTCCGCCACACCACAAGCTGCCAGGGCCAGGTGCAGGAAAAACGCGGTTTCCTCCATGGTGTCCGTGCCGTGCGTCACGACGATGCCCATGACCTGCGGATCCGCCAGCCAATCGGCACAGCGCTGCGCCAGGCGTTGCCACACGTCGTGCACCATGTCCTTGCTGTCCACCTGCGCCAGTTGCTCGCTGACCAGTGTCGCCTGCGGCCGCCGCGTCGACGGCAAGGCCTGCAGCAGTTGCTCCACACCGACCTGGGCCGCCTTGTAACCGACGTTGTCGTGCGCGTCACCCGACAGGCCCGCAATCGTGCCACCGGTACCCAGGACCACCAACTTTTTCGTCGAAGTGGTATTCATGGCTTGCTTTCGTTCAAAAACTGGTTAAAAATACAGTTACTGTTGATCCAGCCAGTAACCGGCCACAACAGTAACCCGCCACAAGGCTTTCGAGGAGTGACCGTCATGGACATGCCGCAATTTCAAGTCAAGCTTACCGCGCGCCAGCAGCAAATCCTGGACCTGATCCAAAGTGCCATCGCGCGGACCGGCGCGCCACCCACCCGCGCCGAAATTGCAACTGAACTCGGCTTTCGCTCGGCCAATGCGGCCGAAGAGCACCTGCAGGCACTGGCCCGCAAAGGGGTGATCGAACTCGTCAGCGGCACGTCGCGCGGCATCCGCCTGCGCAGCGAAGCCTTGCGCTCCATCAACGAATCGCGGGTCAAGCAATATTCGTTGCCGCTGCCCGGCCTGGCCCAGCTGGCGCTGCCCCTGATCGGACGTGTGGCGGCAGGCTCGCCGATCCTGGCACAAGAACATGTCGACCAGACCTATTACGTCGAGAACAGCCTGTTCCAGCGGCGTCCGGACTATCTGCTCAAGGTACGCGGCATGTCCATGCGCGATGCCGGCATCATGGATGGCGACCTGCTGGCGGTGCAGGCCACCAAGGACGCGAAAAACGGCCAGATCGTCGTCGCCCGGCTCGGTGACGAGGTCACGGTCAAACGCTTCAAGCGCAACAAGCACCTGATCGAGCTGCATCCGGAGAACCCCGACTTCCAGACCATCGTCGTGGAGCCTGGCGAGCCCTTCGAGATCGAAGGGCTGGCCGTAGGCCTGATCCGCAACACGATGTTGATGTAGTCGACTCAGCGAGGCCATCCGATGATGTACACCATGCAACAGTCCTTGTTCGCCGCTGCCGCCCGCCTGGCCCCACCCTGGATCAGCCTGTCGCGCCGCGTCGCGCCAGTCGGTGTCAGCACCTCACGGCAAGCCGACGCCACCGCGTGGACTGGCGCTGCGGCCGGCGCCACGGCGCCGCGCAGCACACGGCCGACCCACAGCGTGCATGGTGCACCACGGATTGCGCCGCATGCACGCCGCTCGCCGCTGCGTGTGGTCCGGATCCTGGAATCGGACCAGGCGTCAGCGTCCGTCGGCCGTATCCTGATGTCCGGCCGCATGGCCGATGTCTGTGCCGAACTCGATCGCATGGTCGAGCGGGAGGCGGCATGCCAGGCGCGCGCCCGCACAGTCTGAGCCAAAGAGTTCTGCGCCCCAGCGACACGGCTTGTGCAGTCCCTGCCAGGCTTGCTGCAGTCGGACAGGCAGCCGCCGGACTGCCACCCGTCTGACATGGCTCAGGCTGCTGCGCCCAGCAGGTAGTCGGCCTTGCCCAACTCGACACCGTTGTGACGCAAGATGGCATAAGCCGTCGTCACATGGAAAAACAGATTGGGCAGCATCCAGCTCTTCAGATAAGCCTCGCCGCGCAGCGTCCGGGTCGCGTCCCGACCGACCGGGAAGGTGACCTCGCGTTCTTCGGTTCCATTGAGTCTTTCCGCCGGCACCGATTCCAGATAGGCAATGGTCTTGGCGATCCGCGCCTTCAACTCGGCAAGACTCGTCTCGGTGTCCTCGAACTTCGGCGCAGGCTCGCCCGACAGGCGCGCAATGCCGTTTTTTGCCGCGTCGCAGGCAATCTGCACCTGCCGCGCGAACGGCAACATGTCCGGCGCCAGGCGGAACTGCGTCAGTGCCGTTGGATCGCATTTGCGCGCGTCGACGAATGCCTGTGCCTTGTCGAGACAATGCGCGAGATTGCCCAGCATGGACACGCAGATCGGCACGCTGGCCGACGACATCGAGATGGACATGGGGATTCCGTGAGGGTTGTAGGTGGAGCCTGCATGCTAACCCGAACTGCCAGGCCAAGGCACAATGCGGGCATGAACATCGTGATACTGGATGACTATCAGGATGCCGTGCGAAAGCTGCCATGCGCGGGCAAGCTGGAGCCTTATGCGGCCAAGGTCTATACCAATACCGTCAAGGGCATGGGTCAACTGTCGATCCGGCTCAAGGACGCCGACATCGTCGTATTGATCCGCGAACGTACCTATTTGACCCGCGCCATTATCGACAAGCTCCCGCGACTCAAGCTGATTGTGCAAACCGGCCGTGTCGGCAGCCACCTCGATGTGCAGGCCTGTACCGAACGGGGTGTCGCGGTGGCCGAGGGCTCCGGC
>JBFJZP010000122.1:0-7595 GCA_041622095.1 Burkholderiaceae bacterium
GCCAGCAATGCCGGTGCGGATACGGTTTGCCAGGCTTGATCGGCCCAGCGGTAGCGGCCAGCGTAAATCTCGTCCATGCGGGCGTCGAGCATGGCCAGCACCTCCCATTGCGCCTGTTCCGGCGCGTGTTGCCAGCGCGCCTGCTCCGCCAGCACCAGCAGCGAGTCCAGCGGCAACACCGGAACCGGCGCGCCGCCGCTGCGGGCGCGCGCACCGAAAGCCAGGCCCTGGGCCACCGCACAGGCGGTGCGCAAGCCGGTGAACGCGCCGGGGCCACGCCCGACTACGATGGCATCGAGCTCGGCCAGGGTCAGTCCGGCCTGCGCCAGCAGGTCCTGGATTGTCGGAACCAGCGTGCGGGAGGCCTGCGCGCCCCCTTCGGTGTCGCAAGACCATACCTGGTCGGCGCCGTCCACCATGCGGCTGACGGCAATCGACATCCGCTCGGTACTGGTATCGAAGGCAAGGAGTGGCATCAGGGGTTCACGCGGCTCAGGATCTGGACGAGGTGGTCGGCAAGCTCACGGCCACCGGATGGGGCGCCGGACCGGGCCGCACGCCAAACACGATACCCAGCGTGACCAGCGCCAGGCCGGCGGCGAGATTCCAGTGCAGCGGCTCATCGAGCAGCAACACCGCCGAAAAAGCCGCCAGACCGGGCACCACCGAGGTCATCATCGTCGATCGTACCGGACCGAAGTGCTCGATCATCCGGGTGAAGGTGACACCGGCAATCACCACCGACCCGATGCCCTGGAACGCCATCTGGAACCACACCTGGCCGGCCGGCGCCTGCAGGAAACGCCCCGGCACCAGTTCCTGCCACAACAGGAACCCGTATACCGGCACATACACGAAGAAGGCAAACACGGTGATCGCGACGGTGGCGCGCACCGCATCGAGCTGGTAGTGGCGCGCCAGCACGCTGTAGCAGGACCAGCACAGCGCGGCCGACATGAACAGCAGGTCACCCTTCCAGACTTCGCCGCCATCGAACGCGCGCATCAGGCTGGGGCCGCCGACCAGCATGTCGCCGATCACGATCAGCGCCAGGCCGACCGCCCGCGCCGCCGTGATCCGGTTACCCAGGAACAGCGCGGCCAGCATCGTGGTCCAGAACGGCAGGCTGCCGGGCATCAGCACCGCCGCATGGCCGGCCGGCGCAAACACGAAGCCGCTATAGGCCAGCACCGCATACAGCAGGCCGCCAAAGAAACCCACGACCACGGTGACCTTCAGTGGCAAGGGCGAGAAACCGAACATCGACGAGGCGCCGCGGTTACGCGCCCGGTCGCGCCGCACCATCCACCAGCCGACCGGCAGCAGCACCGCGCCGGCACCGAGCAGGCGGGCGAACGCAATATCGAAGGGGTCGAGCGCGCCGCCACGCGACGGATCGGCGGTGGCGCGGGCGATCACGATGAACGACGTCCAGATGACGACGGTGATCAGGGCGGCAATGACGCCTATCGCTTGCGCAGATAAAGGCTTGAACAGGCGCATGCGGGGATTATCGGCTGCGCGCCGGTTGTAGACTGGCGCGATGCAAATGCCCCGACTGTGCCCACCATACCCGAGCCGCCATCCGCATCAGCCGGGCACTACCGACGCCCAGGCCGGCCCGGCGCTGCGTTGGCGCCATCGGCTGCTGCTGGCCATCGCGCTGGCCGTGTGGCTGCCGCTGCCGCAGGCGGCGCGTGCCCAAGGCCTGCCGCCGGAGGTCGACGCCGCGCTGGCCCGCGCCAAGTTGCCGCGTGATGCGGTCGCGGTGCTGGTCGTCGAGGCGCAGGGCCGGGAAGCGCCCCGGGTCAGCCACCGCACCGAGGTGTCGATGAACCCGGCCTCGGTGATGAAACTGGTCAGCACGGCGGCCGCGCTCGACCTGCTCGGGCCGGCCTACCAATGGACCACCGCGGTATTTGCCGACGGCCCGATACGCGACGGCCGGCTCGACGGCAACCTGTACCTGCGCGGACAAGGCGATCCGACCATGGTCAGCGAGCGGCTGTGGCTGCTGATGCGCCGCATCCGCGGCCTGGGCATCACCCGGATCAACGGCGACATCGTGCTCGACCGCAGCGCCTTTGCGCTGGCCCCCACCGATCCCGGCGGTTTCGACGGCGAGCCGCTGCGGCCCTACAACGCCGCGCCGGACGCCCTGCTGCTGAATTACAAGTCGATCCTGATGACCTTTGTCGTCGACCGCAGCGCCAACCTGGCCCGGATCCATGTCGACCCGCCACTTGCAGGTGTCACGATCCCGGACGCGGTGCCGCTGAACAGCACCGGCGGCTGCGGCGACTACCGGGGCAGCCTGCGCGCGGACTTTACCGATCCGGCGCAGATCCGTTTCGCCGGCAGTTACCCGGCCGCCTGCCAGGAACGTACCTGGCCGCTGGCCTGGCCCGACCCGCAGATTTATGCCGCCCGCGCGGTGGCCGGCATGTGGCGCGAAGTCGGCGGGCAACTCGGCGGCGGCGTACGCGACGGCACGGTCCCGGTGGCCGCAGGGCCGGCGCTGTTCGAGGTCGGCTCGCCGACCTTGGCCGAAGTGGTTCGCGACGTGAACAAGTTCAGCAACAACGTGATGGCGCAGCAGCTTTTTCTGAGCCTGAGCCTGCCGGCCCGCAGCAATAGCACCGACAAAACCACCACGGCAGATGCGCCGGCTGGCGCGCCGGCATCCTTTGCCGCATCGCGCGAACTGGTGCAGCAATGGTGGCGCGAGCGGATCGGCGGCGGTGTCGAGGCGCCGCTGGTCGACAACGGTGCCGGACTCTCGCGCACCGCCCGTACCAGTGCCCTGGCGCTGGGCCGGCTGTTGCAGACCGCCTACCAGGCGCCCTGGATGCCGGAACTGATGACGTCGTTGCCAATAGCCGGGCTGGACGGCACGATGCGGCGCAACCGCTCTGGCGCGGTCGGCAATGCCCATCTCAAGACCGGCAGCCTGCGCGATGTCACGGCAGTGGCCGGTTATGTGCTGGCCAACAGCGGTCGGCGTTATGTCGTGGTGCTGATGACCAACCATCCGAATGCCGGCGCCAGCCGCGCCGCGATCGACAAATTGCTCGATTGGGTGGTGAAAGACAACTGAGGCCAGCAAATCTTGCGGCGCTGATGGACAATCCGCGCCATGATTTACAGCGAAACCATCGGTTACGTGGCCGCCACCCTGACAACGGCCAGTTTCCTGCCGCAGGCCTGGTATACGTTTCGCACCCGCGACGTCCGCGGCATCTCGCTCGGCATGTATCTGATCTTCGTTGCCGGCGTGTCGCTCTGGCTGGCCTACGGCATGCTGGTATCGGCCTGGCCGATCGTCGTGGCCAATGCGATCACGCTGGCGCTGGCCGGCCTGATCCTGGTGATGAAGCTGCGGTATCAGGGTCGCGCCGAAACCCCGCAGGCGCCAAGCGCACCGCGCCTCTGAGCAGCGCGTTCAGCATGTCGGGCGGCGCCCACCGCTGACAACCCGTCAGCACCGATGGCCGCGCGAAGCGGCCGAATGCCCGGGATCGATGCATTTGTGGCCGATTCCGACATCTGTGTCGAGATTCATTCCGCTCATTGCCGCAGCGCCGACCACCGGCCCAGCCACGCTGCGCACTTGTGTCAGGCGGCCGCAGCTGCGCGTTGCAGGCGATCGCGCACGCCGTCCCACTCCGGTCCGTCCGGCGGGGTCTCGACCCAGATCAACTTGACGCCCTGGTCGTCGAAGCCGCGCAACACCGCAAACAGCTGCCGCGCCGTTGTCGCGGCATCGTCCGGCATGCGCCGTTGCAATACGCCACTGGAGCGCGAACGCAACGGTGAGCGCGCGTAGGTGGCGATCACCGGCCCTTGTTCTGCATTCTTGACGTCGGTTCCGAGCAGATCGAGTGCGGTCTGCAGCGCCCGTGTGTCCATCAGGCGCAGCTTGGCGCGTGGGGCGTAGTGGGCCAGCAGGGTGCCGGAGGCCCGCGGCGCCGGCGCCTGTCCGGCCACCTCCTGGTTGGACAGGATCGGCTGGCCCGCAGCTTGCGCGAGTTGTGCCAGGTGGATCGCGCCAGGGCGCAGCAGCACCGGTACACCGCGGGTGCAATCGACAATCGTGGACTCGATGCCGACACCGCAGGCGCCGCCGTCCAGGATCAGCAGATCCGCGCCGAACTCGCCTTGCACATGGGCGGCAGTGGTCGGGCTGACACGGCCGAACTGGTTGGCGCTCGGCCCGGCCAGCCCCATTACGCCGTGAGCGCGACAGGCGTGCAGCAAGGCCTGGGCTACCGGATGGTCCGGGCAGCGCAGGCCGATCGACGCCTGGCCGCCGGCCGCAGCACCGCCAACGCCCGGGCGTCGCGGCAGGATCAGCGTCAACGGCCCGGGCCAGAAGGCCGACATCAGGGCATGGGCATAGTCCGGCACATCCACCGCAAAATGGGCCACGCCGGCCGCACCCTTGGCGGTGTCGTCCACATGCACGATCAGCGGATGGTCGCTCGGCCGGCCCTTGGCGCGGAACACCTGGGCCACTGCCGCGTCGTCGGAGGCGTCCGCCCCCAGCCCATACACCGTCTCGGTCGGAAACGCGACCAGCGCACCATCGCGCAGCGCCGCAGCAGCCTGCGCCAGCGCGTCGGCCGAACGCCCGTCCAGTATCACGTCAGCACCCGCTCACGCCAGCGCGATGCCGAGCAAACCGGCGGCGTGTTGCGCCGTGGCGCGGGCCGCGTCGGCCGTGGCCGCGGTGATTGTCAGGTGACCCATCTTGCGGCCCCGGCTGGCACGCAGCTTGCCGTACAGATGCAAATGGGCCCCGGGCAGGGCCAACACCGCAGACCAGTCCGGCGTGTGCGGCGTGTCACCACCCGGATGGCCGGGTGCATCGAACCACAGGTCACCCAGCAGGTTGAGCATCACCGCCGGGCTGTGCTGGCGCGGCTGCGTCAAGGGCAAGCCCGCCAGCGTGCGCACCTGCAGGTCGAACTGCGACTGGTCGCAGGCGTCCAGCGTGTAGTGGCCGCTGTTGTGCGGCCGCGGCGCGATCTCGTTGACCACCAGGGTCTCCATGCCATCCTGCGCCACCACGAAGAACTCGACGCACAACACGCCGACATACTCCAGCTGCTGCGCCACTGCACAGGCCGCCTGCCGGGCCTGCTGCGCCAGTGCCGGCACCAGGTTGCCGTCGAACACCTCGGTCATCGCCAGGATGCCGCCCAGGTGCAGGTTGCGCTGCACCGGATACGTCACCATCGCGCCGTCCCAGCCGCGGGCCACCAGCACCGAACATTCAGCCAACAGGTCGAGCCGGCGCTCGAGCACGCAGGCGACGGATTGCAGTTGGGTCCAGGCCGCGGCGAGTTCGGCCTTGTCACGCACCCGCAGCTGGCCCTTGCCGTCGTAGCCGAGCCGCGCGGTCTTCAGGATGCCGGGCAACAAGGCATCGTCGACCGCCGCCAGCTCGTCTGCGCTGGTGATCGCCGCGTATGGCGCGGTCGGCACGCCGCAGGCCTTGAAATGGGCTTTTTCCCGGATCCGGTCCTGAGCGATCGCCAGCGACTGGGCGGAAGGCGCTACCGGCCGATGTGCGCCGAGCGTGAACATCGCACCCGAGGGCACGTTCTCGAATTCGGTGGTGATGGCAGCACAGCGCTGCATCATCTGCGCCAGTGCCTGCTCGTCCAGATAGTCCGCCTGGATATGGAAGTGGCTGACCAGGCCGGCCGGGCTGGCCGGATCCGGGTCCAGCACCGCGGTGAAATAACCCATGCGCTGCGCCGCATGCACGAACATGCGGCCCAGTTGGCCGCCGCCCATGACACCGAGCGTGGTCTGCTGGCCACTGGCGGTGGTGCCCGGGACAATCGCCTGCTTCAACATGGCCATGCCCCGCTGACAGCGGTCGTGATGCCGGCGCACCCGAGGCCTTTCGCCTGAACCTGGCGGCTCATGATTGCGTGCCCGGGGTGGGCGTCAGCTTCGCGGATTCCGGCGGCACGACCATGGCCCGCGCGGCGCGGGTCTGCTCGGAGCGAAACGCGTCCAGGCGCTTGGCCAGCTCCGGGTCTTCGTTGGCCAGCAGCGCGACCGCAAACAAGCCCGCATTGGCCGCGCCGGCCGCGCCGATCGCAAAGGTCGCGACCGGAATGCCCCTGGGCATCTGCACGATGCTGTGCAGCGAATCGACGCCGGACAGGTGTTTGCTCGCCACCGGAACACCGAGCACCGGCACCGAGGTCTTGGCCGCCAGCATGCCCGGCAGATGGGCTGCGCCGCCAGCGCCGGCGATGATGGCCTTGAGCCCGCGCTCGCGCGCCTGCTCCGCGTATGCGAACATGTCGTCCGGCATGCGATGGGCCGAAACCACGCGCGATTCGTGCGGGACTCCAAACTGTTGGAGAATCTGTACTGCGTGTTGCATGGTGTCCCAGTCGGAACTGGAACCCATGACGACGCCGATTTGAAGTTTCATGTTGGTGGTGGGACAGGAATAGTGGCCCTGGCTGTATGCCGGCCTCCCGTCTGCCACCCGATTTTAGTCAGTCCCCTTGTCACCGCCCGCATACCCACAATGATCAACGTCACCACCGCCAATTTCGAAGCCGAAGTCATCGAAGCATCGATGGACACCCCTGTCCTGGTCGACTTCTGGGCACCCTGGTGCGGCCCATGCAAGGTGATCGGCCCGCTGCTGGAAAAGCTGGAAACCGACTACAAGGGACGTTTCAAGCTGGTCAAGATCGACTCCGACCAGGAACAGGAAATCAGCCAGGCCTTCGGCATCCGCAGCATCCCGACCTGCGTGTTGATGATCGGCGGCAAGCCGGTGGACGGCTTCATGGGCGCCGTGCCGGAGGGGCAACTCAAGTCATTCCTGGACAAGCACCTGCCGCCGGCCGACATCCTGGAGGCGGAGGTCACCAGCGAGTCGGTCGACGACGCACCCGATGCCAGCGACCCGCAGGCGCAACACGAGGCCTTGCAGCAGGCGGTGCTGCAAAAGCCGGAGGATGACGACGCACGTTTCGCCTACGTCAAGTTTCTGCTGCAAAACCGCATGTTGACCGAAGCCAAGGCGGCGCTCGCACCGGCCCTGCCGCGTATCGCGCTGGTGCGGCGCATCGAATCGCTGCAGCACTGGATCACCGCGCTCGACGCAGTCGCTGCCCTCGGCGACACCGACGCCGCGCTGGGCCTGCTGACCACCCGCATCAGCACCAACAAGCGCGACTTCGACGCGCGTTTTGAGCGTGCGCAGTTGCTGATGGCCGAGCAGAACTGGACCGGCGCGATGGACGAACTGCTCGAGATCCTGATGCGCGACAAGAGCTGGAACGAGGAACTGGCGCGCAAGACCTTTGTCGCGATCCTGGACATCATCGAGCCGCCGCCGGTGAAGGTAGCCGATGGCCAGATCCCGCCGGTGGACCCGGTGGTCGCGACCTACCGGCGCCGCCTGAGCAGCGTCGTGCTGAGCTAAGCCACAAGCCCTCAGGCCGCGCGCGACGTCCGGCTCCGTAGCCGGGGCGACTACCGCGCCGCGGCCCGGCAGCTCAGTCGGCGCGGGTCAGGCGCTCCAGCGCCTCCTGATACCGTGCCGCGGTGGCCGC
>JBFJZP010000123.1:0-7590 GCA_041622095.1 Burkholderiaceae bacterium
ACACATGGACGTTGGCGCGTAAATCGCGGACACTGTCGGCGTCGAAACCACTGAAAAGGAGACAACGCATGCCAACGCCCCGCAAGAAAGCCGGATCCTCTATCACCCATGCGGCGAGCACACTCGCCGACGCCGCGGTCCTGGAAAGCCAGGCGATGATGACCAAGACCTCCGCCTTGGCCACCTCGCTGTCGGACGAGGGCAAGACCATGCTCCAGCGTGCAACGCGCAAGGCCCGCAGCGAAGCCGACAAGTTGTCGACCACCGTGCGCAAGAAGGTCACGCGTGCCGAGAAAACCGCAGAAGCCCGGATAGATGCCGTCGGCAAGGACGTTGCGAAAGCCGTCAAGGCAGCCAAGAGCATGACCGCGAAGGCAACGGCGCAGGCACGCAGGAAACTCGAACGCATCGGCAAGACCGTCGACAAGGCGGCGGCCGACGCCAAAAAGGAAGTCAAACGCAAGACCGCGCAGGTGACCCAGACGCTCGACCAGGCAGCGACTGCAGCCAAACGCTCGGCTGCGGCCGACAAGGCAGCGGCCACGCGCGCGGCCAAGAAACCGGCAGCCAAGAAGGCGGCAACCAAGAAGTCTGCCGCGAAGAAGGCAGCTGCGAAGAAACCTGCGGCGAAAAAAGCCCCGGCCAAGAAAGCGGTAGCCAAGAAAGCCGCGGCGAAGAAAACCGTCGCGAAGAAGGCTGCTGCCAAGAAGGCGCCGGCGAAGAAATCCGCCCCCAAAAAGACGGCCCGACGCAAGGCATAAGCCGCACGCGCGGCGGCATGCTGCGCGCCCCCTGCAGATGGCGACCCGGGTCGCATGCAGGGGCGCCGACACCACTCAACCGAAGTCGTCGACCTGGATCACCTGATCGGCCGCCAGCAGGTAAGCCAGCGCAGCGGCAGGATCGCGCGAACGTTCCGCCGCCTGTTGCAGCGACTCGGTTCGGCGTAACACCTTGTTGAGTTCGGGCAACTCGTCGCCCACCGCATCGGCCAGTTCCAGCGCCAGCATCAGGTCGCGCAGTCCGCCGGCCGCCGGCATGCCGATGTCCGGACACAGCCGCGCCAGCAATGCACGGTTCTCGCGCAACGCATCGGACATCGCCAGCAGGTCGCGATCACGCAGCGGCGCCAGGTGGCCGGTGCCGCGCAGCAGCAAGGGCGCGACGAAGCGCAACATACGCGACGGAAGGTTGGCACACAGATCACGCAGGATGGCAGCCGCCAGGTCGAGTTGCACCCGGATCGCCGCGCGCGCAAACGGCAACATCGCCGCATCGTTGTCGACCTGGTAACGCCAGACCGATGCACTGGCCAGGTACAGGTGCGACAACACATCACCCAGCCGCGCCGACAACAACTCCATGCGCTTGAGCTTGCCGCCGAGCAAGCCCATCGCCAGGTCGGCCACCAGCGCGTATTGCGCCGATACCCGCGCAATCAAGCGGGCCTCGGACACCAGGTCCGGCGGCGGCGTACCGATGACCGGTGCCCCGAGCACGCTGTGGCGCAGGTTGCGCAGCACATGGCCGGCATGGCCGAGCAAGGCCTCGCCCAGCGCCTGCGGATCGCGTGCCTGCACCGCAGCCATCTCCGCGAGTACATGCGGATGGCAACGCATCGCCCCCTGGCCGAAGATGATCAGCGCGCGGGTCAGAATGTTCGCACCTTCAACGGTGATCGCGATCGGCGCATGCCGGTAAGCCACGCCCAGCAGGTTCTTCGGGCCGGAGATGATGCCCTTGCCCCCGAGGATGTCCATGCCGTCGTTGACCGCCCGCCGACCGGCTTCGGTCAGATGGACCTTGAGGATCGCACTGGCCACGCTCGGACGTTCACCCAGGTCGAGCGCCGCGGCGGTGTAACGGCGCGCCGCATCGGTCGCATACAGGTCGACCGCGATGCGCGCAATCCGTTCGGCTACCGCATGAAAGCGGCTGATCTGCAGGCCGAACTGCTCGCGGATGCGCCCGTAACCTACGGTCACGAACAGGCTGCTCTGCTGCAGCGACGCACCCAGGGCCGGCAAGGAGATTGCGCGACCGGCCGCCAGGCTCTCCATCAACATGCGCCAGCCCTGCCCGACCATCGCTTCGCCGCCGATCACCCAGTCCATCGGCACGAACACATCCTTGCCGCGAATCGGCCCGTTCATGAAGGCAGAGTTCATCGGACGGTGCCGGCTGCCGATGGCCATGCCTTCGGTCGGCACCGGCAACAAGGCGCAGGTGATGCCGAGTTCGCGCTCGCCTTCCGGGCGGGATGGGTCGATCGCATGAAACGCCAGGCCGACCACAGTGGCCACCGGCGCCAGCGTGATGTAGCGCTTGTCGAACTGCACCAGGAAACCGCGCACCGTCTGCCCGTCGATCACACGCTCGGTCAACACCCCGCGATCGGGTATCGAGGCCGCATCCGAGCCGGCATACGGCGATGTAAGTGCGAAACAGGGCAGCTCGGTTCCGTCGGCCAGTCGCGGCAGGTAGTGCTGCTTCTGCGCATCGGTGCCGTAGTGCTGCAGCAGTTCGCCCGGCCCCAGCGAATTGGGCACCATCACCGTCACCGCCGCCGCGACATTGACCGTGGCGATGCGGGTCACCACCGCCGCGTGCGCGAAATGGCCGAAACCCAGGCCACCGAACTCGCGCGGGATGATCATGCCGAAGAAGCGTTGTTCGCGCAGGTACTGCCAGACCGCTCGCGGCAGGTCCTTGGCTTCGTCGATCGCGTGATCGTCGAGCATGGCCACCAGGGTACGCACCTGGTCGCCCAGGAACGCCTGCTCGGCCTCGGTCAAGCGGTTCGGTCCTGTCGCCGCCAAGGCATCGAAGTCCGGTCGACCGGCAAACAACTGCCCCTCGAATCCGACGGTACCGGCTTCGAGCGCCGCGCGTTCGGTGTCGCCCAGCGGCGGCAAGGCCTTGCCGAAGGGTTTGAGTGACAACTGGCCGATCAGTCTGGCGATGCCCATGGTGTCCCCTTGTGTCATCGCTACCGGACCCGAGCCGCGGATTAGCCGCGGACCCGCGCAGCGGTGACCGCGCTGCTATTGCGCCGTCACGGTGCTGACAGTCTACGCCGCGATC
Organism: Burkholderiaceae bacterium; assembly: GCA_041622095.1. GTDB lineage: Bacteria > Pseudomonadota > Gammaproteobacteria > Burkholderiales > Burkholderiaceae_C > CAISIP01. Next base: position 3,085 of record JBFJZP010000123.1, read on the forward strand.
GCCGGCGCGGTCTTGCGCGGCGTCATTCGCAGGCGCGTGGCGCGGCGCGGCGCAACTCGAGCACGCCGCTCTTGAGGTGCAGATCGCGCTGCGGAAACGGAAACTCGATGCCTTCGCGGTTGAAGCAGTCGTAGATCGCGAAGTTGAGCTTGCTGATCAGGCGCCCTTTGCGATCGACCAGGCTGGCCGACCAGGCGCGCAGCTCGAACATCAGGCCGTCGTCGCCGAAGGCCATGAAGCGCACGGCCGGCGGCGGGTCCTCGAGCACATCGGGATCGGCAGCCGCCAGTTCCAGCAGCAGGCGCTCGACCTGGCGCGCATCGCTGCCGTACGCGACGCTGACCGGGATGCGGAAACGTACCTTGTCATCGTTGTATTTCCAGTTGATCACGTTCTCGGTGATGAACTTGGAGTTCGGCACGATGACCGCGATGTTGTCGTTGCCCAGCACCGTGGTGCCGCGCGCACCGATCTCGATCACGTTGCCTTCGACATCGTCGACGACGATGCGGTCGCCGATCTTGATCGGGCGCTCGAACATGATGATGACGCCTGCGATGAAGTTGCTGACCACGTTCTGCAGGCCGAAGCCGACGCCGATGCCGACCGCACCGGCCAGCACGTTGAAGGTCGTCAGGTCGATGCCCGCCGTCTGCACGATCACCAGCAGGCCAACCAGCAGCATCAGGTAGCGCGCCAGCGTGCCGGCCACCTGGCGCCCCGCCGGGTCGAGCCGCTCGCGCAGCAGCGGACCATTGACCAGCCAGCGCTGCACCCGCCCTGCCAGCCATATCAGCAGCAGCACCAGCACCAGCAGGTAGATCATCGACCACAAGGTGATCTGCGTCTCGCCGCTCTTGATGATCGGCCACTGCAGCGCGGCACGCAGTTGTTGCAGGATGCCGGTCAGTTCGTCCATGAACAAGTTCCTCGCGATGGGCGGCCAAGCCGGTCCGACGGACCGGTCGCCTTGCCATCACACTGTAGCCGCTTGCCGGCCGTCATCACAACAACAATAGCGTCGCCAGGCCCAGGAAGGAGAAGAAGCCGACCACATCGGTCACCGTGGTCAGGATCACGCTGCCGGCAAGCGCCGGATCGATGCCCAGGCGGTCGAGCACCAGCGGAATCGCCAGGCCGGCCAGCGCGGCACACAGCAGGTTGATCAGGATCGCTGCTCCCAGCACGCCACCAATGCCCCAGTCGCCGAACCAGGCCACCGCCAGCAGCGCAATCACCACCGCCCACAAGGCGCCATTGAGAATGGACACGCCGACCTCGCGGTTGAGCAGGATCCGGATGTTGCCCTTCTGCACCTGGCCCAGCGCCAGGCCGCGGATCACCAGCGTCAGCGTCTGGCTGCCGGCGATGCCGCCCATGCTGGCGACGATCGGCATCAGGACCGCCAGCGCAACCAGCTGCGACAAGGTCGCCTGGAAGCGGCCGATCACCCAGGATGCCAGGAAGGCGGTGAGCAGGTTGACGCCGAGCCACACCGCGCGCCGGCGCGAACTCACCAGTACCGGGGCGAACATGTCGGCCTCGTCGTCCAGGCCGGCCATCTGCATCATCGTGCGGTCGGAGTTTTCACGGATCAGGTCGACCACGTCGTCGACCGTGATGCGGCCGATCAGCTGGTTGTTGCCGTCGACCACCGGCGCCGACAACAGGTCCAGGTCCTGGAACATCTGCGCCACTTCGGCACTGTCGGTATCGACCGGGATGCCGCTGATGTCGGTCTGCATCAAGTCGAGCACCCGGCGCGAGGGTTCTGCGGTGACCAGCGCCCCCAGGCGCAAGGTGCCCTGGTAGCTGCCCTGGCGGTCGACCACCATCAACATGTCGGTCTGTGGCGGCAGGCTCTCGAGCAGCCGAAGGTAGCGCAACACGGTGCCGATCTTGACGTCGGCACGGACCTCGATCGCGTCGGAGTTCATCAGGCCACCGGCCGAGTCCTCCGGATACGACAACATCGACTCGAGCTGCTCGCGCCGGCTGCCACTGGTGGCCTGCAGCAGGCGTGAGCCAAGCTCGTCCGGCAGGCTCTGGATCAGGTCGACCAGGTCGTCGAGCTCCAGGTGATGCGCCGACGCGACCAGGTCATCCAGGTCGAGTTCGCCGGCCAGCGTATTGCGGATCTCGTCGTGCAGGAAGGTCAACACCTTGCCGGCACGTTCGGTGTCGACCATGCTCCAGACCGCGCTGCGCTCTTGCGGTGGCAACGCCTCGAGCAGCCCCGCCACCTTGGCCGGATGCATGCGCCGCAAGGTCTTGGCGACCCGCTTCAGGCGCCCCGCCCCGAGCGCCTTGCGCACCGCGTCCAGGTGGTTGACGGCGCCACCACGGGGGGTGCGCCGTTGCTCCGCCTGTTCGGCCTGCTCCGCCGCCGTGTCCTCGCCGGCCTGTCCGGCCAGTTCGGTGCTCAGCAACTGGTTCAGGTGCGGCTGGATCCGTGCTTCGAGCGTCGGATCGACCTGTTGCCACAAGGCCGCACGTTGATCGGTGTCGAGCATCTCGAGCAATGCAGCCGTCTTGGCCGGGTGCATGCGCGCGATGAACTTGCGCACGCGTTTGTTGCGCCCCTCGGACAAGGCCTCGATGACCTGTGCGATGTCGGACTGCGGACGCGTGGCGTCCGACTCGGTGGAATCAGACGGTGTCATGGATCGACCAGCCGGCGGGCAGTCGCGGCGCCAAGCGGCGCACGAGGAGGATGTTCAGGCTCATGCCTGGATTATTGGCGATGTACACAGGATGGCCGTCAGGAAACGGCGCCGGATCGGCGCATGGCCCGGCGCTGCAGGCTGCGCCGCAGCATTGCCCACGGCGACATCACAGCGGCCAGACGATCAGCAGCAGCGGAACGCTGACCGCCGTGACCAGGATCTCCAGTGGCAGGCCGAGCCGCCAGTAGTCGCCGAAACGGAATCCGCCGGGACCGAGTATCAGCGTGTTGTTCTGGTGCCCGATCGGCGTCAGGAAGGCACACGACGCACCGATTGCCACCGCCATCAGGAACGAGTCCGGACTGACACCCAGCGCCGACGCGGTACCGATCGCGATCGGGCACATCACCGCTGCCGTCGCCGCGTTGTTCATCAGGTCGGACAGGAACATCGTCACCACCAGGATCATCACCAGCCCGATGACCGGGCTGCCCTGCGCGACATGCGCCAGCAGAAAACGCGCGATCAGGTCGGCGGTGCCGGTGGTCTCCATCGCACCGGCCACCGGTATCAGGGCGGCCAGCAGCACGATGACCGGCCAGTCGATCGCATCGTAGACCGCGCGGGGCGGCACGGTGCGCAATGCCATCGACACCAGTACCCCGAGCGCAAACGCCACCGCGGCCGGCAGCAGGCCCAGTGCGGCCGCACCCACCGCACCGGCCATCACGATGGCCGCCTGCCAGGCCTTGCGCCGGTTCGGAATCCGCAGTTCACGTTCGGCCAGTGGCACGCAGCCGTGTTCGGCGGCAAATTGACCGATCGACTCCGGCGAACCCTGGATCAGCAGCAGGTCGCCCGGCCGGAACGCCATTGCGCGCAGGCGCACCATCGAGCGCTGCCCCTGGCGCGACAAGGCCAGCAGGTTCAGGCCGAAAATCGTGCGCAGCTGGATATCGCTGGCCGAGCGCCCATCCAGCAAGGAGCCTGGCAACACCACCAGTTCCATCAACACCACCTCCTCCGGCGTGCTGGCCTTGTCGCTGTCCTTGTCGTCGTTGCCGCCATCCTGCGCGCCCTTGGCGTCCCTGGCCTGCCGGTCCGACCCAGCCGGCAAGGGCGCGGACGGCGTAACGCCCGCCCGCGCCAGCCCGTGGCTGGCGGCCTTTACAGGCTGGGCGGCAGCTGGTGCGCCCGCTGCCGCCGCCTCGCTCGAACCCGCCGCTGCGTCCGCTTGCGCCGCCTCCGGCGTTGGCGGTGGCCCGGCCTCCTCGAGCTTGAGCCGCTGCGCCGACAACAGGCTGGACAGCGACTCGGCTTCGGCCTCGATGACCAGGATGTCGCCCTCGCGCACCAGGCGCCGCGGATTCGGTGCAATGACACGCATCTCCTGGCGCACCAGCCCGACGATCTGCGCACCGGCCCGGTCGAACACCTTGTCGATGTCGCGCAAGGTCTTGTCGATCACCGGACTGCCGGGCAAGACCCGCGCCTCGGTCAGGTAGGCGCCGGTCTCGAAACCCTCGAAACCGGCCTGCTTGCGCGCCGGCACCAGCCGCCATCCGATCAGCGCGACAAACAGCGCGCCACCGATGGCGACCGCCAGTCCGACCGGCGCGTAATCGAACATGCCGAAACTGCCACGTCCCATTTCGGCACGGAAACCGGCCACGATCAGGTTCGGCGGCGTGCCGATCAGCGTGGTCATGCCGCCCAGGATGGTGCCGAAGGCCAGTGGCATCAAGACCTGGCCTGGCGTCAGCTCGAGCCGGCGCGACAACTTGATCGCCACCGGCATCAGCAAGGCCATCGCACCGACGTTGTTCATGAAGCCGGAGAG
>JBFJZP010000124.1:0-7530 GCA_041622095.1 Burkholderiaceae bacterium
CCGCCGCCGACGCAGGCCACTACCGCATCGGGTTGGGCGGCATGGCAGGCCTGGTTGGACAGCATCTCGGGCATCTGGCGCAGGCATTCCTCACCGATCACGCTCTGGAAGTCGCGCACCATCATCGGGTAGGGATGCGGCCCTGCCACGGTGCCGATGATGTAGAAGGTGTTGTCCACATTGGCGACCCAGTCGCGCATGGCCTCGTTGAGCGCGTCCTTCAGCGTCTTGCTGCCGCTTTCCACCGGCACCACCTTGGCGCCGAGCAGGTGCATGCGGTAGACATTCGGGCTCTGGCGCTTGACATCCTCGCTGCCCATGTAGACCACGCATTCGAGCCCGTAACGTGCGCAGATCGTCGCGGTGGCCACGCCATGCTGGCCGGCTCCGGTCTCGGCAATGATGCGCGGCTTGCCCATGCGCCGGGCCAGCATGGCCTGGCCGATGGTGTTGTTGATCTTGTGCGCGCCGGTATGGTTGAGATCCTCGCGCTTGAGGTAGATCTGCGCGCCACCTTGTTCGCGGCTCATGCGTGCAGCGTGGTAGATCGGCGACGGGCGCCCGACGAAATGCGCCAGTTCGTATTTGAATTCGGCGATGAACTCCGGGTCGTTCTGGTAGCGGGCGTAGGCCTGCTGCAACTCGTCGATGGCCAGCGTCAGGGTTTCACTGATGAAGCTGCCGCCGTATTTTCCGAAGTGGCCTGTCGGATCAGGTTGTTGGTAGGAAAGCATGTGTGGACCTTGCAAGTTGTTCGTCGGCCGCGCGAACCGCGGCAACGAACTGATGGATCTTGCCGGCATCCTTGATGCCCTTGGACATCTCGACACCGGAGCTGACATCGACAGCCAGCGTCTTACAACGCGGCCGTATCTGCAAGATGCCATCGGTCACGTTTGCAGGCGTGAGTCCACCACTTAAGACGAGGTGACAGTTGACGCTTGGAGGAAGCAGTGACCAATTGAATGCCTTGCCGCCGCCACCAAACCCCTCGACATGGGCATCGAGCAAGATGGCATTGGCGCTCTGGAATGAAGTGGCGTATTTTACGAGATCGAAAGAGGCCGCCGCGTCACCCAGGGGAATCCGCGCGGCGCGCAGATAAGCCCTGGCGCCGTGGCCGGTCGCGGCCAGGCAATCCGACTCGGTCTCGTCACCGTGAAATTGTGCGATCGCCGATGGCAGTTGGTCGAAGTCCTGGCGGATTTGTCCAGGCGTTTCGTTGACGTACAGGAGCACCGGCGTGACGAATGGTGGGAGGCGGCGCGCCAACTCCACCGCCCGTCCGATCGTCACGCAGCGTGCACTGGGTGGGTAACGCACGAAGCCGATCGCGTCGGCGCCGGCGGCCACCGCTGCGTCGACGTCCTGTTCACGTGTCAGGCCGCAGATCTTGATGCGGGTCCGGTGCAGTCCCGGCAGGTGTGGGTTCATGGCAGGCCATCATACGCGGCCACACGTTCCGGCAGACCCCACTGCGGGTCGTAGCGCGGGCCCAGGAAATACAGGCCATCGGGCGAGAAGGTCGGCGCGGCGATCTTGCGCTGGCGCGCCAGGAGCACCTCGTGTACCCAGTCGCTCGGGTGCTTGCCGGTGCCGACCGCGACCAGGCAACCCATGATGTTGCGGATCATGTGGTGCAAAAAGGCATTGGCCTCGAATTCGAAACGCAGGTAGGGCCCGCGCCGGGTGATGGTGATGCTGTGCATCTGCTTGACCGGCGACAAGGCCTGGCATTGGGAGGCGCGGAACGAGGAGAAGTCGTGTTCGCCGAGCAGGTGCTGCGCGCCGGCACGCATGCGATCGAGGTCCAGTGGCGCCATGACCCAGCCGACACGTCCGGTGTCGACGCTCGGGCGCACCGGCGATTGATAAATCACGTAGGCATAACGGCGCGACAAGGCGCTGGCCCGGCAGTGGAAAGCGTCCGGCACTTCACGCGCCCATTCGACACTGATGTCGCGGGGCAGCAGGGTGTTGGTGCCGCGGATCCAGGATACCTCACGCCGCACGGCGCTGGTGTCGAAGTGCACTACCTGCATCAGCGCATGTACGCCGGCGTCGGTGCGGCCGCTGCACAGCGTCGAGATTCGCTGCGCCGCCAACTGGCCAAGGGCCTTTTCGAGATGGTCCTGCAGCGTCTGTCCGGAGCGCTGGCTTTGCCAGCCCTGGTAAGCGCGCCCGTTGTAGCTGATGCCGAGCGCGATTCTCACGCCAGGCACACGGCAAGAACGGGTCTCGTGCGATCGGTGGGCACTTAACCCAGGCTGGCCAGGGCGCGTTGTGCCTTGGCCTTCAAGTCGCCTGTCGCCTCGGCGATCACTTCTTCGATCAGTGCGCGTGCGCCGTCGTCGTCGCCGATGGAAACAAACTCTTCCGCCAGTGCCAGCTTGGTGGCCAGCGGGTCTTCCGGCTCGGCCGCAGCCTGATCGGTGCTGGATTCGGGTTCGTCCAGGTCGAGCGACAAGGTGCCGAGATCGAATTCCAGCATGCCGCCCTCGGGTTCGCCCGGCGGATTGAAAGGGGTCTGCGAGGCGGTCAGCTTGTTCGGGGACGTGGGGTCGAAACTCACGTTGGCGTCGCCTTCGCCGGCCGCTGCAGCGGCGGCTTCCTCATCGGTCAGGGACAAGGGAGCCGGGCTGGTGGAGCCGAAGCTGACAGCCGCCTGCTGGCGGAAGTCATCGCTGTCGGCCTTGCCGAGTGCGACGGTGTCGTCCTTCTTGTCGCCGGGCTCGTCGTCCAATTCGGGCAAGGCAAGCTCGACCGGCGGCTCGATATTGGACTGGCGCACCGTCATGGACTCGGTCGACATGCCGAAGTCGACGTCCAGGTCGGCGGGTTTGGAGTCCACCGGCGCCATCGCGACCGTCGGCTCGAGCTGGCTCGGGCGGGCTTCCTCGATGCTGCTGGCCGGCGCTTCGTCGAGCGAGAAATCGAGATCGAGGTCCAGGTCCACCGAGGCGGATGGCTGGCCCTCCACCGGTTCGGCGGGGCGGTCGATCTTCTGCGTGGCCATGGTGCTGGCCGCCATGATGCCCATCGGGCCGGCTGCCGTCGAGGTGGCTTCTGCGGCCGGGCTGCTGCCCGGGCGATACAGCGGATTGGCCGGGTCGATGCCTTGCCCCTGCTCGCAGATGCGGGCCCATTCTGCGCTGTCGCCACCGGCAAGCCGGAAGGCATCCTTGGCCATGCCTTCGAACGCTTGCGTGTCGCGGCGTTTGGCGTAGATGTCGAGCAGCTTCTGGTGCACTGCGATGCGACCCGGATGGGTGCGCAAGGCCTCCTTGAGGATCTCCTCGGCCTGCAGGTCGCGACCGTAGGCCAGGTAGACATCGGCCTCGGCGACCGGGTCCACGTCGTCGGCCGCATCGAGCTGGCTCGGCGAATACACCATCGACGAGCCGGTCACGGCGCCGTCGTTGGTGTCCACACGTTGGCCGCCACTGGCGCCGAAGAACGAGTCCGGTTGCAAGCGACTTTCGAGGAAGGCGCTGTCGACTTCGGCTGCTTCGCGACGCTGGCGCACCTTGTAGTAACCCAGGCCAGCGAGCATGGCGATCAGCAGACCTCCGCCCAGCGGCGCCAGCGGGTTGTCGAGCAGGTTGTCGACCAGGCCCGGTTCGGGTGCCGCCGGCGCCGCAGGTGGCGGGGCCGGGGCAACGACAGGCGCAGCCTGGGGCGCCGCTGCGGTCTCGACCGCGGACGCGGCGGCGACAGGGGCGGCGGCAGGTTCTGCGGCCTCGGATACCGCTGCCATCGGGGCGGCAGCCGTGATGGCCACCGGGGCAGCAGCCCCTGGTGCCGGTGCGGCAGGCGCGGCTGCCAGCGGTGCGGCCGTGCCGGCAGCGGCCGATGCCGCACTGATGCTGCTCAGGTCCTTGACATTGCGCGCCAGCTCGGCGGCCCGCTTGGCGGCATCTTCCGAGGCCTTGGCCTGCGCTATCTTTTCCTCGGCCGCCTTGGCGTCGGCCGTGCCCTTGGACAGGGTCAACTTGTCCGGCGCGGCGGTTGCGGTGCGTTTATCCTCGACCTGGGCCTTGACGGCGCCGCCGGCACTGCGGTCGGCGGCTTGCACCTTCTGCTCCGGGGCATTGCTGGCCAGCTTGTTGCGGAACTCGTTGAAGTCGCGGCTCTGGGCGATGACGGTGCGTGAGGCTTCGGCGTCGGAAATCGCGTTGGCCTGTTCCTCGCTGGGAATGGTCAGGACCGCGCCGGCCTTGAGCAGGTTGAGATTGCCGTTGATGAAGGCATTCTGGTTGGCGCGCAGCAAGGCCACCAGCATCTGATCGAGCGAGACCTCGGCCGGCTTGTTGGCGCGGGCGATTTCACTGGCGGTGTCGCCGCGCTGCACGGACACCCGGCGGCCGGCGGTCGATCGCTCCGGTGCTGCCGGCGTTGCTGCAGCACGGGTGGTCGGGGTCGGTGCCGCGGGCGCTGCGGCCGGTGCGGGCGCGGCAGGGGTCGCGGTGATGCGTGGTGGCGCCACCGGTGTCGCAGCGACCTGCGGGGCGATCGGCGCCGCCGGCGTACGCGCGCGCATCGCGGGTGGATCGAGCAGGATGGTGTAGTCACGCACGATGCGGCCGCTGGCCCAGCTGGCCTGAACGATCAGGTCGACGAATGGTTCCGACACCACACGGTCACTGACCAGGCGGATATAGGCGCGCCCGTCGGCGCGGCGCTGCAGCGAGACCTGGACTCCGGCCAGGGCGGCGTTGTATTCGAGTCCTGCGGCGCGAAACGCCGCTGGAGCGGCGATGGCCGGCTTGAGCGAGGCAGCCTCGTCGGCGTTGATTTCCGGGACATCGATCTCAGCCCGCAAGGGCTCACCGAGTGCGGACTGAACGGTGATACGTCCGAGTGCCAGAGCGAAGGCCGATGACGCGGGCAAACCAAATAGCGCAATGACCAGTGATGCAACCGCGGTCTTGCGCCAGCCGTGTGACTTAGGGATCAATTTAGTAGCCTCCGATGATCGCGCACTACACCACTACCGCGCAATGTGGGTGCATACGACGCGACACTCTAACCTTAAAAAGCACCATAACATCAATGTTTTAGCCTGACAAGGTGAGAAAGTGCTCAAATCTTTCTGCACCTGTGGGTCCTCGCGCATGCAGGTCCGATTGTTGCCAACCAGCAACGCATCGGGCGGTCGGGCCTGATGCGCCGGGCATGTCGATCGTGTCAGCGGTCCAGCAAAATGCGCAACATCCGGCGCAGCGGTTCTGCCGCGCCCCACAACAATTGGTCGCCGATCGTGAACGCACCGACGTATTCCGGGCCCATCGCCAGCTTGCGGATGCGGCCGACCGGAATGTCCATGGTGCCGGTGACGGCCACCGGCGTGAGTTGCGCCATCGTGGCTTCGCGATTGTTCGGAACCACCTTGGCCCAGGCGTTGTCGGCGGCGATCATCGCCTCGATGTCGGCCAACGGAACATCCTTCTTCAGCTTGAAGGTCAGCGCCTGGCTGTGGCAACGCATCGCGCCGACGCGCACGCAAAAACCGTCCACCGGAACCGGCGCCGTGTCGAAGCCGGGGCCGCGGCCGAGGATCTTGTTGCTCTCGGCGCCGCCTTTCCACTCCTCGCGGCTCATGCCATCGCCCAGGTCCTTGTCGATCCAGGGAATCAGGCTGCCGCCGAGCGGGACACCGAAGTTCGCGGTTTCGGCGGCGCTCATGGACTGCTGGCGCGCCAGGATCTTGCGGTCGATTTCCAGGATCGCCGAACGCGGATCGTCGAGCAGCGCACGCACTTCGGCGTTCAGGCTGCCGTATTGCGTCAGCAGTTCACGCATGTGCTGCGCGCCGCCGCCGGACGCGGCCTGGTAGGTCATGGAGCTCATCCATTCGACCAGGTCTGCCTTGAACAAGGCGCCCACGCCCATCAGCATGCAGCTCACGGTGCAGTTGCCGCCGATCCAGTTGCGACCACCCTTGGTCAAGGCGGACTGGATCACCGGCAGGTTGACCGGGTCGAGGATGATGACCGCGTCTTCCTGCATGCGCAGGGTCGAGGCGGCATCGATCCAGTGGCCGTTCCAGCCTTCGCTGCGCAACTTGCCGAATACCGCGCTGGTGTAGTCGCCGCCCTGGGCGGTGATGATGATGTCGCAGCGCTTGAGCGCGGCGATGTCCATGGCGTCCTGCAGGCGCTCACCGGACTTGCCGAATGTCGGTGCTTCGCCGCCGGCGTTGGAGGTCGAGAAGAAGATCGGGTCGATCCGGTCGAAGTCGCCTTCGGCCTGCATGCGATCCATCAACACGGAGCCGACCATGCCCCGCCAGCCGACCAGACCCGTTACTTTTCTTGCGCTGCTCATTTGCGTCACCCTTTGTCAAACTGAATTCATGGAGCTATTCAGCTGCCCGGCTCGTCCAGCCGGTAGGGCGCGACGAACCGGGCTGCGTCAGCCTTTGGTGGTGGTCGTCTTGATGATGGACGAGCCAAATGGCAATCCGCCGCGTTGCCGCGCTGGCGCGGTCTTTTCGAGGGGATTTGCCTGGAAAATCATCGCGCGATTGTAGGGGATTCAGCCCCGCAAGGCCTTGACAACCGCGTCTCCCATTTCTGCGGTGCCGACCTTGGTCGTGCCCGCACTGTGGATGTCGGCGGTGCGCAAGCCCTGTTCGAGCACGCGGGCGACCGCGGCCTCGATGCGATCGGCCGCTTCGGCCTGGTTCAGGCTGAAGCGCAACATCATCGCCGCGCTCATGATCGTGGCCAGCGGATTGGCAATGCCCTGGCCGGCGATGTCCGGTGCGCTGCCATGGCTGGGCTCGTAAAGGCCCTGGTTGCTGGCATTCAGGCTGGCCGAGGGCAGCATGCCGATGGAGCCGGTCAACATCGCGGCCTCGTCGCTGAGGATGTCGCCGAACATGTTGCCGGTGACCACCACGTCGAACTTCTTCGGCGCCTTGACCAGCTGCATCGCGGCGTTGTCGACATACATGTGATCCAGCGTCACGTCCGGGTACTCCAGGCCGACTTCCGTGACCACGTCCTTCCAGAACTGGAAGGTCTCAAGCACGTTGGCCTTGTCCACGCTGGTGACCTTCTTGCCGCGCTTGCGCGCTGCCTGGAACGCGACATGCGCAATCCGCTCGATCTCCGGGCGCGAGTAACGCATCGTGTCGAAGGCTTCCTCGCTGCCGGGGAAGTGTCCGTCGCTGGCGGTACGCCGGCCGCGTGGCTGGCCGAAATAGATGTCGCCTGTGAGTTCGCGGATGATCAGCAGGTCGAGCCCGGCAATCAGCTCGGGCTTGAGGCTCGAGGCGTCGACCAGTGGCGCATGGCAAATCGCCGGGCGCAGGTTGGCAAACAGGCCCAGCGCCTTGCGCAGGCCCAGAATCGCCTGTTCTGGCCGCAATGCGCGCTCGAGCTTGTCGTATTTCCAGTCGCCGACCGCGCCGAACAGGATCGCGTCGGACTGCCTGGCCAGGTTCAGTGTCGACTCCGGCAGCGGATGGCCATGGGCCTCGTAGGCTGCGCCGCCGACCAGGGCGGTTTCAGTCTCGAATGTCAG
>JBFJZP010000125.1:0-7460 GCA_041622095.1 Burkholderiaceae bacterium
GAGAACCTGAGAATGGGCGACGTCGAGTCGGTCGGCGGCAAGAATGCCAGCCTCGGCGAGATGATTGCCCACCTGCCCAGCGGCGTGAACGTGCCCACCGGCTTTGCGACCACCGCATACGCGTTTCGCGAGTTCCTGGCCCATGACGGTTTGCAGGGCCGGATCAAGGACCTGCTCGACGCGCTGGACGTCGATGACGTGCGCACGCTGGCCAGCACCGGCGCGAAGATCCGGGCGCTGGTCGAGGCCCAGCCGTTTCCGGCCGACCTGGAGCAGGCGATCCGCGATGCGTTCGCGACGCTGAGCGCAGAGGCGCCCCATCTCTCATTTGCGGTGCGTTCTTCCGCCACCGCCGAAGACCTGCCCGATGCGTCATTTGCCGGCCAGCAGGAGACCTTCCTCAACGTGGTGGGCATAGAGGATGTGCTGCACAAGATCAAGGAAGTCTTTGCCTCGCTGTACAACGACCGGGCAATCAGTTACCGGGTCCACAAGGGTTTCGCACATGAGCATGTGGCGCTGAGCGCCGGCATCCAGCGCATGGTGCGTTCCGACCTGGGCGCGGCCGGCGTCATGTTCACGATCGACACCGAGTCCGGTTTCCAGGACCTGGTGTTCATCACCTCGAGTTACGGCCTGGGCGAGACGGTGGTGCAAGGCGCCGTCAACCCGGACGAGTTCTATGTGCACAAGCCGATCCTGCGCGCCGGCAAGAAGGCCATCGTGCGGCGCAGCCTGGGCTCCAAGCTGGTCCAGATGCAGTTCACCAGCGATGCGGAGAAGCAGGAGCAGGGCAAGCTGGTCAAGACCACCGACGTGCCGATCGAGATGCGCAACCGCTATTCGCTGACCGATGCCGATGTCGAGGAACTGGCGCGTTACGCACTGGTGATCGAGGAGCATTACGGCCGTGCGATGGACATCGAATGGGGCAAGGATGGCCAGGATGGCAAGCTCTACATCCTGCAGGCAAGGCCGGAGACGGTGAAGAGCCAGAGCGCCGGCAAGGCGGAATACCGCTACAAGCTCAAGGGCAAGGGCGCGGTGCTGGTCGAGGGCCGGGCCATCGGCCAGAAGATCGGTACCGGCCCGGTGCGGCTGGTGCACAACCTGTCCGAGATGGACAAGGTGCAGCCCGGCGACGTGCTGGTGACCGACATGACCGACCCGAACTGGGAGCCGGTCATGAAGCGGGCCTCGGCCATCGTCACCAACCGCGGCGGGCGCACCTGCCATGCGGCGATCATTGCGCGCGAACTCGGCATCCCGGCGGTGGTCGGTTGCGGTGACGCCACCGAACTGCTCAAGGAAGGCGTGCTGGTCACGGTCAGCTGCGCCGAAGGCGATACCGGTTTCGTCTACGACGGCTTGCTCGAGACCGAGATCCAGCAGGTCGAGCGCGGCGCGATGCCGGAGATTCCGGTCAAGATCATGATGAACGTCGGCAATCCGCAGCTGGCATTCGACTTCTGCCAGTTGCCCAATGCCGGTGTCGGCCTGGCCCGGCTGGAGTTCATCATCAACAACAACATCGGCGTGCACCCCAAGGCCATCCTCGACTATCCGAATGTCGATGCCGACCTGAAGAAGGCAGTGGAGTCGGTGGCGCGGGGTCATGCGTCGCCGCGCGCGTTTTATGTCGACCGGGTGGCGGAAGGTGTCGCGACGATCGCCGCGGCCTTCTGGCCCAAGCCGGTGATCGTGCGCCTGTCCGACTTCAAGAGCAACGAATACCGCACCCTGATCGGCGGCAGCCGCTACGAGCCGGACGAGGAAAATCCGATGCTGGGCTTTCGCGGCGCGGCGCGCTACATCAGTGCCGAGTTCGGCGAGGCGTTCGCAATGGAATGCGAAGCCATGCTGCGGGTGCGGCAGGACATGGGGCTGACCAATGTGCAGCTGATGGTGCCGTTTGTCCGCACGCTGGAGCAGGCGCGCAAGGTCACCGAACTGATGGCCGCATACGGCCTGCGCCGCGGCGATGGTGCACAGGCGGACGGCGATGCCGGACTCAAGATCATCATGATGTGCGAGGTGCCGAGCAATGCCATCCTGGCAGCTGAGTTCCTGCAGTACTTCGACGGATTCTCGATCGGCTCCAACGACCTGACCCAGCTGACGCTGGGCCTGGACCGTGACTCCGGCCTGGAGTTGCTGGCGGCGGATTTCGACGAACGCGACCCGGCGGTCAAGGCCTTGATCCGCATGGCGATCCAGGCCTGCCGCGCGCAGGGCAAATATGTCGGCATCTGCGGCCAGGGCCCGAGTGACCACCCTGATCTGGCGGCCTGGTTGCGCGACGAAGGCATCGACTCGATCTCGCTCAATCCGGATACGGTGATCGACACCTGGCGCCGTATGGCGGGTTGAGCGCCGCGGTCGGCACAAGGGCCGGCCGGTTCGGGGCTGCGGGAAAACCCGATGGGGGTATTCCCGCGGTTGGCGGCCGATCGGCGCCGATGTAAGTGGCAGGTAAGTCCAGCATCCACTAATCGGTTTTTGGGTTCGGACTGTTGCCATGTTGCTGTTCGTCACTGCCGTCAAACTGCTGGCCGAGATCGCGCTGATGGCCTTGCTCGGCCAGTGGCTGCTCGGCAAGCTGGCCGGTGCACGCCGCCAGGAAAATCCGGTCTATCGATTGCTTGGCGTGGTGGGGCAGCCGGCGGTGGTGCTGGCGCGCCGATTGACACCCGGTTTTATCGCGCAGCGGCTGGTGCCACTGGTGGCTTTTGCGTTGCTGTGTGTGGTCTGGCTGGCCGCGACCTTGTCGAAAATCCGCATCTGTGTCGAGATCGGGATGGCGGCGTGCCGTTGATGCACCGCCTGCACCTGGCCTGCCTGCGCTGGCAGGCACAGGCCAGCCTGTTGCTCGACCGGCGCCGCGCAGCGTTGGCGCGGTTCGACGCCTTGTTGCGCCTGGCACCGACCGATGCCCATGCCATGGCCAGCCGCGCTTTCCTGCTGGCGCAAAGTGGTAGCCTGGCCGAGGCAATCGCGGCCATGCAGGCGCTGACGGCTTGCCACCCCGGTCAAGCGTCCGGCTGGTTCAACCTGGCTTATCTGCTGGCGCAAGCCGGTCAGGAGCGAGCGGCCGAGGCGGCGTTCCGCCAGGCCGTCGACATCGATCCGGCGCAGGACCGGGCATGGTATGGCCTGGGCCTGACCTTGATCCGCCAGCATCGGCTGGACGAGGCGGCCCTGGCGCTGCGGCGCAACACCGAGTTGCAGCCGATGAGTCCGTTCGGCTGGTACCAGCTGGCGCGGGTCGAGATGGATCGGCGCCGACCGGACGAGGCGCAGCGTATCGTGCAGCATCTGCGCGGCTTCGAACCCAAGGTGGCAGCCCAGTTGGCGCGTGAATTCGCGCTGGCCGGCGCTGTATGACCCGACATGGACCGGATGCTGCTTGTACCGGGGCCTGTTCTGACGGATGCTGGCTGTGTGTCGGCTGGCAGCCGGGTCGACCAGTTGGGCGCCACCCGCTGCCATGACCGCTTCCGCCCGGCTGCGGAGCCTTGTCGATGATGGCGTCCGATGCCAGCCGCCGTGTCTACTGGCGCAGCAACCTGGCCGTGTCGGCGGCCTTGCTGGCCGTGTGGTTCCTGGTCACCTTCGTCGTGAGTTTCTTTGCCCGCGAGTTGAGTTTCACGTTTTTCGGCTGGCCATTCAGCTTCTGGATGGCAGCGCAAGGCTCGCTGCTGGTGTATGGCGCCATCATCTGGTTTTACGCCTATTACATGGCCCGGCTCGATGCACGGCACAACGTCCAGGAAAGCGATGAGTGAGCATGGCTGAGGGGTCGAGCCCGGCGAACGGTGCCGGACCCCATGCATCCAGGGTCGCGTTCAAACGCGACATCGATCGCGTCTACATCTGGTACATGGCCGGATTCCTGAGTTTTGTGCTGCTGCTCGCCGCGCTGGAGCAGATGGGCTTGCCGCGGCGCTGGGTCGGGTCGATCTTCCTGCTGGCCACGATCGGCCTGTATGCCGGCATCGGCATCCAGAGCCGGACCCATGATGCGGTGGAGTATTACGTCGCCGGGCGGCGCGTGCCCGCGATGTACAACGGCATGGCCACCGGGGCCGACTGGATGTCGGCAGCGTCATTCATCGGCCTGGGCGGCACCCTGTACCTGAGCGGCTACGGCGGCCTGGCGTTCATCATGGGCTGGACCGGCGGCTATTGCCTGGTCGCCTTGTTCCTCGCGCCTTACCTGCGCAAGTTCGGCCAGTTCACGGTGCCGGATTTCCTGGGGGACCGTTATGGCGGCAATCTGCCACGATTTCTCGGCATCGTGGCCGCCATCCTGTGCTCGTTCACCTATGTGGTGGCGCAGATCTCCGGCGTCGGGTTGATCACCTCGCAGCTGACCGGCGTGCAGTTCGAGCTGGGCATCTTCCTGGGGCTTGGCGGTATCTTGGTGTGTTCGTTCCTGGGCGGTATGCGCGCGGTCACCTGGACCCAGGTTGCGCAATATTTCATCCTGATCGTGGCCTACATGATTCCGGTGGTCTGGTTGTCGGTCAAGCAGACCGGTTTCCCGGTGCCGCAGATCATTTACGGCTACCAGCTGGAAAAGGTCAGCGCGCTCGAGCGCCAGCTGCTGCAGGACCCCGGCGAACTGTCGGTACGCCAGGTGTTTGCCGATCGGTCCGCCGAACTGGCGCGCCAGCTCGAGGCGCCGGAGGCCGCGATGGCGGCCGAACGCAAGGCGGCCAGCGAACGGCTTGAGCAGTTGTATGCGGCCGCCGATTCTGGCGCTGCGACCGATATTGCCGCTGCCGAGAAGGCCTTGTCCGGCTTGCCGGTCGACCGGCAGGCGGCGATCGATCGCTGGACCCGGGCCAAGGCCACGGCCGATGCCAAGGCCCAGCCGCTCAACGGCATGGCGCCGCATGCACAGGTCTTCACCGGCGATCCTGACGGCGACGCTGCGCAGCGCAACGCCTACGATGTGGCACGGCGCAATTTCCTGGCACTGATTTTCTGCCTGATGGTCGGGACCGCGGCCTTGCCGCACATCCTGATGCGCTACTACACCGTGCCGAGCGTGCAGGAGGCCAGGGCATCGGTCGGTTGGTCGATGGTGTTCATCTTCCTGCTGTATTTCACGGCGCCGGCACTCGCGGTGCTGCTCAAGTACCAGATCTTCACGCTGGTCGTGGGCACGCCCTTCGATCAGCTGCCGGCCTGGATCGCGTCCTGGAGCAAGGTCGATTCTTCGCTGGTGTCGGTCACCGACATCAATCGCGACGGCATCCTGCAGCTCAACGAGATGAGCATCAGCGGCGACATCCTGGTGCTGGCGACGCCGGAGATCGGTGGCCTGCCGTATGTCGTCTCCGGCCTGGTCGCAGCCGGTGGACTGGCCGCAGCCTTGTCGACTGCCGATGGTCTGCTGCTGACGATCGCCAATGCCTTGAGCCATGACTTGTACTACAAGATGATCGACCCGAACGCATCGACCGCGCGGCGGGTGGCCTTGTCCAAGATGTTGCTGCTGGTGGTGGCGCTGGCGGCCGCCTATGTCGCGTCGCAACGGCCGGCCGACATCCTGTTCCTGGTGTCGGCTGCGTTCTCGTTTGCCGCAGCCGCGTTTTTCCCGGCATTGACGCTGGGTATCTTCTGGAAGCGTGCAACCGGCATCGCCGCTGCGCTCGGCATGGTCGCAGGGCTGCTGACCACCGGCTATTACATGGTGACGACGCAGCCCTGGCTGCGCGAAGTATTCGGCGTCACCGGGCCGATACGGCTGTGGTGGGACATTCAGCCGATTTCGGCCGGCCTGTTCGGCGTGCCGGTCGGATTCGCGGTGATCCTGCTGGTCAGCCTGGTCACGCGCCGACCGGATCGCAAGACGGAAGAACTGGTGGAATACATCCGCTATCCGCGGCTGAACGACGACCGCGACTGAGTCGGCGCCGCGTGGCCTTGTTCAGCGCTCTGGACTGCCAGCAGCTTCGTGGCATATAATCGCGGGCTTCGCCTTGCCACACCTTGTCCAGACGCCGGGGGTGGCTTTTTTCGACTCTCGGCCTACCGGGGGTCATCCACAAGGAGTACGCATGCGTCACTATGAAATCATTCTCATGATCCATCCGGATCAGAGCGAGCAGGTTCCAGCCATGCTGGAACGCTACAAGACCATGATCACCGCCGGCGGCGGCAAGATCCATCGGGTCGAAGACTGGGGACGTCGCCAGTTGGTCTACATGATCAACAAGCTGGCCAAGGCCCACTACCTGTGTATCAACATCGAGGCCGATCAGGCCGTGATGGCTGAACTCGAGCATGCATTCAAGTTCAATGACGCAGTGCTGCGCCATCTGACGGTGCTGCGCAAGAAGGCGGACACCGCTCCTTCGTCGATGATGAAGACGGTCGAGCGCGAAGATGCCCGCAAGGCCCAGCAGGCCGAGTTCCACGGCAGCGATCGCAACAACGGATAAACCGCGCGGGGTGAGTGAGGCTGTCAACCGCCTGATCCTGACTGCCAGTGTGATCGAACGCGATGCAATGCGTTACACACCGGCAGGTGTACCGGCCCTGAATTTCCTGCTGGAGCATGCCTCCAGCGTCGAAGAAGCAGGGCAGGTCCGGCAGGTCAAGGCGGCGCTGAAAGCGGTGGCCCTGGGCACGAATGCCGAGCGACTGGCCAGTCAGGTCGCAGGCAGTGTCTGGAGATTCACCGGCTTCCTGGCCACACCCCGCAACGGCAGACACGTCGTCTTCCACATACAGGAATTTTTGCCCGAACCAACCCAGTTGTCTCAGCAGGACATGCCGGCTCAGCCAGTCTGAACCCCGCGCCCTGCCAACCGAAGGAAAACATCATGCCAGGACCGAAACGTTTCAACAAAGACAAGCGCCCCAAGCGCCCCGCACAGAACCTGCTGTTCAAGCGCAAGCGCTTTTGCCGCTTCACCGTAACCGGTGTCGAAGAGATCGACTACAAGGACATCGACACCTTGCGCGATTTCATTGCCGAGAACGGCAAGATCATTCCCGCCCGCCTGACCGGCACCCGGGCGATTTTCCAGCGCCAACTCAACACCGCCATCAAGCGCGCACGCTTCCTGGCCATGTTGCCGTACAGCGACCAGCACCGCATCTAAGGGGTCACGAACATGCAAATCATTCTGCTCGACAAGGTCGTGAACCTTGGAAATCTCGGTGAAATCGTCAAGGTCAAGGACGGTTATGCCCGCAACTTCCTGATCCCTTCGGGTCGTGCCCGCCGCGCAACTGCTGCTGCCAAGCAGGAGTTCGAAGCCAAGCGCGCCGAACTCGAGAAGGCCGCTGCAGCCAAGCTGGCCGAGGCGCAGGCCGTGGGCGAGAAGCTCTCCGGCATCACCTGCAAGCTGACGCAGAAAGCCGGTGTCGACGGCCGCCTGTTCGGTTCGGTCACCAATGCCGACATCGCCGAAGAACTGGTCAAGCAGGGCTACAAGGTCACC
>JBFJZP010000126.1:0-7392 GCA_041622095.1 Burkholderiaceae bacterium
GGGCGCCTGACTCGAGCGGGTGGTGTTCTCCAGCGGCGGCGCGGTATTGCCGTTCGACAGCAGCGACTACCGGACCCGGCAGGTTGCCTTGAGCGAGGAGAATTTTCATCCGGCATTGCTGGCCAGTTGCTCGATACCGTTCATGCTGCGTGCGGTGCACGACATCCCGGGTGCGCCGGCCGGTGCGTACTGGGATGGCGGCATCACCGATTACCACCTGCACCTGAACTACGCGGCCGGGTTGCGCCAAACGCCAGCCGGGCAGGGCGCACCCGACCGCAGCCCGACCACGGAACTGCCGGCGGATCCGCAGCCATTGGTGTTGTACCCGCATTTCCAGCGTGCGGTCGTGCCCGGCTGGCTGGACAAGGGCTTGCGTTGGCGCCACAAGGCGACCCGATTCCTGGATAACGTATTGCTGCTGGCGCCTTCGCCGCAGTGGGTGCGCGGCCTGCCCAACGGCAAATTGCCGGATCGCAACGACTTCATGCACTATCGCCACGACCTTGCCGGCCGCATCAAGGCATGGAGTGGCGCGGCCAGTGCCGCGCAGCAACTGGCCGACGAATTCGCCGATTGGCTGCGGGCGCCGGACCTGCGCCAGATCAGCCCCTTGTGAGACAGGCGGCCCGGCATGGCAGGCCGGCTGCGCCGCAGCGGCGACAATAGCGGTTTGGCCCCTGCGGCCCCCAGCCAGCCCGATCCGATGTCCCGTTTCCTGACCGCCGCCCTCTACAAGTTCGTCGAACTGCCCGATCACGCCGACCTGCAGGCGCCCTTGCTGGAGTTGTGCCGCCAGCATCAGGTCAAAGGCACGCTGCTGCTCGCCGCCGAAGGTATCAATGGCACGATTGCCGGCGCGCCGGCGGACGTGCATGCGGTGCTCGACTGGTTGCGCGGCGATGCCCGTTTTGCCGACCTGGAGCACAAGGAATCCTGGGCCGAGGAGGCACCGTTTCACCGCATGAAGGTCCGGCTCAAGGCCGAGATCGTCACGATGCATGTCGACGGCCTGAACCCGGCCCGGATGGCGGGCACCTACGTGAAACCGCAGGACTGGAATGCACTGATCAGCGAGCCGGACGTGGTGCTGATCGACACCCGCAACGACTACGAGGTGTCGATCGGCAGCTTCGAAGGGGCGCACGATCCGGGCACACGCAGCTTTTCCGAACTGCCGGCCTGGCTGGAGGCGCAGTCCGCGCCCGGCCAGTTGCTCGATGCCGGCAACGGACGCAAGCCACGGGTGGCGATGTTCTGTACCGGCGGCATCCGGTGCGAGAAGTCCACCGCCTTGTTGCGTTCCCGCGGTTTCGACGAGGTGTACCACCTGCAGGGCGGCATCCTGAAATACCTGGAAACCGTGGCACCCGAGGACAGCAAGTGGCAGGGCCAGTGTTTCGTATTCGACGAACGGGTGTCGGTCGGCCACGGCCTGGAGCCTGGCAGCCTGCACCTGTGCCGGTCCTGCCGGCGCCCGCTCGGACCCGAGGACATGGCGTCGCCGCTGTACCAGGAGGGTGTCTCCTGCGCCACGTGTTTCGACAGCCGCGACGATGCGAAAAAGCGCGCACTGGCCGAACGCCAGCGTCAGGTAGCCCTGGCCAAGGCGCGCGGCCTGTCGCACATCGCAGCCGAGATGCCGCAGCGGCCGAAGGCGCCCGATCAGGGCGGCTGAAGCAGCGGCGCACGCGCAGACGCCAACAGCCGCCGATGAAGAAGACCGGAATCGACCCGTCGAACGATCCGCAAGGCCGTGCGCCGCCAAGGCTTGCCGACCCGATCACCCGGATGGCCACCCTGGTGTCCGGCGCGCCTCCCGGCAGGCGGGTGGTGCTCGGGCTCGTCGGATTGCCGGGTGCCGGCAAGAGCACGCTGGCGCAGCAGTGGGTGGATCGGCTGAACCAGGAGCTGGGCGCCGGCACGGCGATGGTGATCGGCATGGACGGGTTTCACCTGACACGGGCGCAACTGGCCGCGCTGCCGGATCCGGCTGCCGCGCTGGCACGCCGTGGCGCTCCGTGGACCTTCGATCCGCAGGCGCTGGCGCAACGCTTGCAAGCGCTGAGCGCCATGCCGACCGACGGCTCCGACAGCGTGCCTTGGCCCGGATTTGCCCATGGTGTCGGCGACCCGGTGGCCGACGCGGTGACTATCAAGGCCCCGGTCCGCCTGGTATTGCTCGAAGGCCTGTACCTGCTGCATCGTGATCACGGCTGGGACCTGTCCGCCTGGCTGCAAGAGTGCTGGTACCTGGACGTGCCGCTGGAGCAGGCGCTCGATCGACTGCGTCGGCGCCATATGGCGAGCTGGGGCATCAGCCAGGCGCAGGCGTCGGCGCGGATCGATCGAAACGATCGTCTCAATGCCGCCATCGTGGCAGCCGACCGATTCCGGGCCGACTGGTGGGTGGCGGACCGGCCACGCTGACACCGTGAGGCGACGCTTGCGGCGCCAGGTGTCCAGGTGTCCAGGTGTCCAGGTGTCCCGATGTCCCGATGTTCAGGCGCTCGTCACATCGATTGCAAAAGCATGGCCTGGTAGTCCTCGCGGCTGGCCAGCCGGGGGTTGGTCTTGTGGCAGTGGTCGGCCATGGCGCCATCGATGATCGCCTCGAACTGCTGCGGCTGCACGCCCAAGGCCGCAAGTCCGGTCGGCAGGCCCAGGCGCTGGTTCATGTCCTTGATTGCAGGGCCGATGTCCGCGGCTGAAGCCAGGCCCATGACCCGGGCCATGCGTTCGAGGCGCTTTTCCTTGTGAATCGACTCGGCGCTGGCGTTGAAGGCGATGACCGCTGGCAGGAACACCGCGTTGAGGGTGCCGTGGTGCAGCCGCGGGTCGATGCCGCCCAGGCTGTGGCTCAGCGAATGCACGCATCCGAGCCCTTTCTGGAAGGCCATGGCACCTTGCATCGATGCACTCATCATGTTGAGCCGGGCCTCGCGATCGCTGCCATCGCGTGTCGCGCGTTCGACATGCGCCCAGGCACGCTCCAGTCCATCGAGGGCAATGCCGTCGGCCGGCGGGTTGAATGCCGGCGCCATGAAGGTTTCCATGCAATGGGCGATCGCGTCCATGCCGGTGGCCGCCGTCATGCGCGGGCTCAGTCCCAGGGTCAGTTCCGGGTCGCAGATCGCAGCCCGTGGAACCAGATGCCAGGAGTGAAAGCCCAGCTTGCGTCCGTCGTCCAGGATCAGGATCGCGCCGCGCGCAACCTCGCTGCCGGTGCCGCTGGTGGTGGGTACCGCGATCAGCGGGACACAACGCTCGGTGATACGTGGCGAGCCCCCCTCGATCGTGGCGTAGTTCTTCAGCGCACCATCGTGGCGGGCCGCAATCGCCACACCTTTGGCGCAGTCGATCGCCGAGCCGCCGCCCAGCGCGATCAGGCCGTCGCAGTGCCGATCATGAAACAGGTTGGTGGCCGCCCGAACCGCTGCTTCGGTCGGGTTGGACGGTGTCTCGTCGTATACCGCCAACTCCATGTTCGGCAAGGTGTCGAGTGCCTTGCGCAACAGCCCGGCCGCCTTGATGCCCTGGTCGGTGACGATCAGTGGACGGGTGATGCCGATACGTTCGCACTCCTGGCGCAGCAAGGACAGGGCCCCGTAGTCGAACTGGATCTGGGTGACGTAGTAGATCAATGCCATGGTGTTCCGCCGGTGTAGGATCAAACCCCGACTGTAACAAGAACCGGCCCACCCGTTGCGCCTGCATGCCCGGCCCTTCGACCGGACAGGCGCGGCGTCGGCACCATGATCCGGACGGACCCGAACATGACCGAACTCTCTCGCCAGGAATTCCGGCTGATCCACCGCCTGCGCGTGCGCTGGGCCGAGGTGGACCTGCAACGCATCGTCTTCAATCCACATTACCTGATGTACGTCGACACCGCATTCACCGAGTACTGGCGCGCGATGGCGATTCCCTACGAGATGATCCCGCAGATGCTGGGCGGCGACTTGTATGTGAAGAAGTCCGTGCTCGAATACCACGGGTCGGCGCGACTCGACGATCTGCTGGACATCGGTATCCGCTGCGGGCGTATCGGCAACTCGTCGATGGTGTTTCATGCCGGCATCTTTCGCAACGAACAGTTGCTGGTAAGCGGAGAAATGGTCTATGTGTTCGCCGATCCGGCGAGCCAGACCTCGAGGCCGGTGCCGGCATCATTGCGCGCGATGTTGCAGTCGTTCGAGGCCGGTGTCTCGCCGATCGACATCCGGGTCGGCAACTGGGCCGAACTCGGTGAGCCGGCACGCGCACTGCGCCAGGCGGTATTCGGTGATGAACTCGGCATCACACGCGGACTGGACCAGGACCCGACAGATGCCGGCGCCGTGCATGCGCTGGTATGCAACCACATGGGGCAGCCGCTGGCGACGGGTCGCCTGGTGCAGGAGGGACCGGCACTGGCCCGGATTGCGCGGGTGGCGGTCCTGCGCACGATGCGATCCACCGGTTTCGGTCGGCTGGTCATGCAGGCGCTGATGCAACTGGCGTCCGAACGCGGAGATACCCGTGTGGTATTGCAGTCGCAATCCAGTGCCGAGGGCTTCTATACCCGGCTCGGATTCATGCCAATCGGCGAAGCCTATGTCGAGGCCGGCATTCCGCATATCGACATGGCGCGCCAGCTCGGCCGCCTGTAGCGCCGGGGCCGCGGGCGCGGATCGGCCACCGCGCCGACACGCGGATCAGATGTCGTCGAGCAGCGCGTAAGGCATCGCGCGCACCTGCACCGGCGCGCCGTCGGAAGCGCCGAGGTGCAAGCCGCCGGCCTGCAGCGCCGCCACCTGGCCCGACACGATCGCCTCCCAGCCGCCAGCCGGATTGGGCGCCGCCTGCACGACCGTGGCGCATGGTTGCTCTGCATCGTCCTGCTGGAAGATTTCCTGGCCGGCAGACAAGGCAGCAGTGCTGTGCGCCAGCATCGCACGGCGCTTGAGCACGCCGCGGAACTGGCTGCGCGCCACCACCTCCTGGCCCGGGTAACAACCCTTCTTGAAATTCACGCCGCCAACCGACTCGTAGTTGAGCATCTGCGGCACAAAGGCTTCCACCACCGCGGAGCCGATCATCGCGACGCCGGCCCTGATCTCGCCGAAAGACCAGCGCTCGATCGGCATGGTGTCGCCCGCCGGCAGCGGCGTGTCCGATGGTGCGATCCACAAGGCACGCGCGACGCCATCGGCCGGATACAGCCGGATCAGCGTGGCGGCGCCATCGTCCTGCCTGGACCAGGGCTGCGTATCGGCCGACGCAGGAACCGCCGCGCCGGCCAGGCCACAGATGCGGTAAGCGTCGCTGGCGTCGCTCAGGCGTGCCTTGGCGCGCAACACGAACATCGACAGGCGCTTGAGCACCACCGGCAACAGGTCGCGCTGGCAGACCAGCAAGATGTCGTCGGTCGATCGCTTGAAACCGATGAAGCTGGCCAGCATCCGCCCCTTGGCCGTGCAGTATGCGGCCAGTCGGGCCTCGGACTTGCCCAGCAAGGCGAAATCATGCGTCAACTGGCCATGCAGAAACGCAGCGGCGTCCGCGCCTTCGACGCGGATCACGCCCAAGTCGGTCAGCAAGGCCATTCCATCGGGTAGGGTGTTCATGGCGTCAATTATCATCGTCCCTCAATCACTTACGGACGATAGGCCTGTGCGACGTATTTTGCTGCTTTTCGTCTTTCTGGCGCTCACGCTCGGCGGTGTGGCCGCCTGGTGGCTGAACACGCCACTGAGCATGAGCGGCGACTCGGTGGACGTGTCGATCGATCCCCGTACCAGCGCCCAGACGGTGGCTCAGGTGGTGGTGCGCGCCGGTGTCGACACCTCGCCGCAACTGCTGTACGCCTGGTTCCGGCTCTCCGGCGATGCACGCCAGATCCGGGCCGGCAGTTACGAGATCGAACGCGGTACCACGCCGCGCAGCCTGCTGCGCAAGCTGGTACGTGGCGAGGAGTCCTTGCGTTCGCTGACGCTGGTCGAAGGCTGGAACTTCCGCCAGTTGCGCGCAGCCCTGGCCAGTGCGCCGCAACTGCGCCAGGAGACCACCGGCTTGTCCGACCAGGACATCATGGAAAAGCTGGGTCGGCCGAAGCAACATCCGGAAGGGCGGTTTTTCCCCGACACCTACAGTTACGCCAAGGGATCGAGTGACCTGAAACTGCTCGCGCTGGCGATGCGGACCATGGACCGGCACTTGCAGGCGGCCTGGCAGCATCGGCTGCCCGACAGCCCCTTGCAGACACCGGAACAGGCGCTGATCCTGGCCAGCATCGTCGAGAAAGAGACCGGCCGCGAGGCGGACCGTCCGCTGATTGCCGGCGTGTTCATTAATCGCCTGCGTGTCGGCATGATGCTGCAAACCGATCCGACGGTGATTTACGGCATGGGTGAACGATTCGACGGCAATCTGCGCAAGAAGGACCTGCAGACCGACACGCCCTGGAACACCTATACCCGTTTCGGCCTGCCGCCAACCCCGATTGCGATGCCCGGCCGCGATTCGCTGTTGGCCGCGGTGGCGCCGGCATCGACCAAGGCGCTGTATTTCGTCGCCCGCGGCGACGGTAGCAGCGAGTTCAGCGCCAATCTCGACGACCACAACCGCGCGGTCAACAAGTTCCAGCGCAAGCAGTGAGAGCAGGGGCATGAACGGGGTCTTCATCACATTCGAGGGTATCGACGGTGCGGGAAAGTCCAGCCACATGCAGGCACTGACCGACGCCTTGCAGGCGCAGGGCAGGGTGGTCACCGTGACGCGTGAGCCTGGCGGCACGGCGCTGGCGGAGCAACTGCGTGCCCTGGTGCTGAATGCACCGATGGATGGATTGACCGAAGCATTGCTGGTGTTTGCCGCCCGCCGGGACCATGTCTGCCAGGTGATCGCGCCGGCCCTGGCGCGTGGCGAGGTGGTGGTGTGTGACCGGTTCAGCGACTCGACGTTCGCGTATCAGGGTGGCGGACAAGGACTCGACCTGGCGATCCTGAACCAGCTCGAAGCCTGGGTCCAGGGCAGTATCGGCGATGTGCCCGGCCGCTTGCTGCAGCCGGATCTGACCTTGTGGTTCGATCTTGCGCCCGCCGAGGCGGCGCGGCGGCTGGCCCAGGCGCGGGCGCCGGACCGCTTCGAGGCCCGGGGCGAGACGTTTTTTGCCCGGGTGCGTCAGGCGTATGCGGATCGGGCGCAGGCCGCGCCGGCGCGTTTTGCGCAGATCGATGCGGCGGCATCGCTGGACAAGGTGTGGCAGCAGGTGGCCGGTGCGGTGCGTGAACGGGGTTGGCTGGCATGAGCCAGAACTTGCCGCCGCCCTGGATCGCCCGCCAGCTCACCAGTTTGCTGGCGCAACGGGGTCATGCCTGGTTGCTGCAGGGCCCGTCCGGGCTGGGGCAA
>JBFJZP010000127.1:0-7314 GCA_041622095.1 Burkholderiaceae bacterium
GGATTTCATGGCCCGCATGGAAGCGGCGCGCACCGCAGCCGACGCCGAATCGGCCGCGCCGCAACGCGCGGCCGGCACGCCGGCCGCGGCGCAGTCGGCATCGATGTTCGATACGGCGGTGGCCGGTTGGCGCAACGCCGGCGTGATGCGCAGCCAGGAGCGGGCCGCACCGCGGGTGGCGGGGGCCGGCGCCGGCCAGGGCTTCGTGCCCTGGGGCGATGCGATGCCGGCCGGCACTGCCCATGGCGCCAGCGCGGTGTATGCGCCCGGGGCGATGACGCCGGCGCCGGCGACCGCCATGGCGGAGAAGGTGCATTACTGGGTGTCGCGTGGTGTACAGAGCGCCGAATTGCAGCTCGATGCCTTTGCCGGCGGATCCGTCGATGTGAGCATCGCGGTCAAGGGCGATGAGGCCATCATCGAATTTCGCACCGATCAGCCGCAGGCGCGCCAGTTGTTGCTCGATGCGATGCCGCAGCTCAAGGCGTTGCTGGCCGGCGAAGGGCTGATGTTGTCCGGCGGATTTGTCGGCGGGTCGGCGCAGCAAGGCGGGCAATCACAAGGCCGGGCAGACCCTGCGCCGACGGCGCGCGATGCGTTGCTACAGGCGCCGGCGCAAGCCGCGACAGGCCGCGCGGCACCGGCCCCGGGCACGCCTGGCGCCCGGCTGGACCTGTTCGTCTGACGATTCCTGGCGCCTGGAGCGGCGGGATTACCATGGATTCCCGGCCTTTATCCGTCCTTCGCTGCGCGACGGGTGCAGAATAATCCCCTTTGCAATGCGACATCAAGGATGACCTGTGGCCACCAAACCTGCTGAAGCCGTTGCGGCACCACCCAAAAGCAAGAAGTTGCTCGTGATCGTGGTCCTGGCCGTGCTGGTACTGGCACTGGCGGGCATGGGCGCGTTTGTCTACCTGAGTAAACAACGTTCGGCCGCCGCCTACGATGACCCGGAACAACCCGTCGCCCGGAAGACGGCGCCCAGCGGGCCGCCGGTCTACCTGCCACTGGACAACATGGTGGTCAATCTCGCCGATCCCGGTGGCGAGCGGGTGGCGCAGGTCGGTATCACCTTCGAGTTGCGCGATACGGCCGCCGGCGACACCGTCAAGCAATACCTTCCGACAATCCGCAGCGGCGTCTTGCTGCTGGTCTCGCAAAAGACATCCGAGGAGCTGCTGCAGCGCGAGGGCAAGGAAAAGCTGGCCAGCGACATCCTGCGCGAGGCGGCGCGGCCGTTTGGTGGACTGGACGACGAAGAGGAAGTCGAGCAGCCCAAAGCCGGCGCCGTCAACAACCGCAAGTCGCGCAACCGGGTGCGTCCGGGCGACCTTCCGGTGCAGCGGGTCCTTTTCTCCAGCTTCATCGTGCAGTAAGGTATGGAGCAGGACTGACCATGAGTGAATCGTTCTTGTCCCAGGAAGAGGTCGACGCCCTGCTCGAGGGTGTCACCGGGGAAAGCCAGAAGGAGGTCGAGCAGGCGGCCCAGAAGGGCGAGGTCCGGCCGTACGACATTTCGAGCCAGGAGCGCATCGTCCGGGGTCGGATGCCGACCATGGAGATCGTCAACGAGCGGTTCGCGCGCAATCTGCGCCTCGGCTTGTTCAACCTGATCCGGCGCACGCCGGAAGTCTCGATCGGCTCGATCGCGGTGCAACGCTTCGGCGCGTTCCTGCGCGAGTTGTCGGTGCCGACCAACTTCAACATCATGGCGGTGCGTCCGCTGCGCGGCAATTGCCTGATCGTCTGCGAGCCGGCGCTGATCTTCGGTGTGATCGACACCTTGTATGGCGGCACCGGCAAGTTCCAGACCCGCATCGAGGGACGGGACTTCTCCGCCACCGAGCACCGGGTGATTGCGCGCCTGGTCAAGGTGGTGGCCGAGGAATACAAGAAGGCCTGGAAAGGCATTTATCCGATCGAGCTGGAGTACCAGCGCTCGGAAATGCAGCCGCAGTTTGCCAACGTGGCCACGCCCAGCGAAGTGGTGATCTGCACCTCGTTCCAGCTCGAGATCGGCGAGGTCGCCGGCGCGGTGCATTTCTGCATGCCGTACGCGACGCTCGAGCCGATTCGCGATGTGTTGTATTCGTCGACGCAAGGCGATTCGATGGAGGTCGACCGGCGCTGGGTAAATGTGCTGACGCACGAGATCCAGGCGGTTGAGATCACCATGGTGGCAGAACTGGCGCGGACCCGTACCACGGTCGAGCAGTTGCTGTCCATGAAGGCGGGCGACTTCATCGAACTCGAACGCGCGCCGCGGATCCAGGCGACGGTCGACGGCGTGCCGATGTTCGAGTGCCAGTACGGAACCCATAACGCGAAGTATGCGATCCGGATCGACAAGAGCCTGAGGAATTTCGACCTGGATTGGATGGGAGACAGACATGGCAACTGATGTGCCACATGACGACGACAAGCCCGCCGAGGGCTCCAGTGCCGGCGAATGGGCCGAGGCGCTGGTGGACCAGAAGGATGGCGGCGCGGCGGACGAGGATCAACCCGGCGGCGTGTTGTCGGGCGACCGGCCGGCGCGGCCGTTCACCGGTTCCGGCGAAGGCCAGGTCAACGACATCAACATGGTGCTGGACATCCCGGTCCAGTTGTCGGTCGAACTCGGGCGCACCCGCGTCTCGATCAAGCACATCCTGCAACTGGGCCAGGGCTCGGTGGTGGAACTCGATGCACTGGCCGGCGAACCGATGGATGTGCTGGTCAACGGCTACCTGATTGCCCAGGGCGAGGTGGTGGTGGTGAACGACAAGTTCGGTATCCGGCTGACCGACGTGGTGACGCCGTCCGAGCGCCTGCGGCGCATCAACAAGGGTTGAGCACCGGCATGACACAGACCTTGCTGACGGTCGCGGCATTCGTGCTGCTGCTGGCGATGGTGCCGATGGCGCTCAAGTGGCTGCAAAGCCGCGGCGTTGCCACCGGGTCGGCCGGCGGCGCCGCCAACCGCGTGGTGTCGGCGGTGGCGGTGGGCCCCCACCAGCGTGTGGTGACGGTGGAGGTCGGGCCGGCGCATGCGCGGATCTGCCTGGTACTGGGCGTCACGCCCCAGTCGATTTCCTGTCTGCATACGATGCCGGGGCCGGCGCGTCCGGCGGACGGGCCGATCGATGCATTGTCCGGACCCGGGCCACGCGCCTGAGGGCCGGGTTCGGCATTTCCCCATGAACAGTCTTGCGAATTGCCGTATCGGCGGCTGGGTCCGGACCTTGTTGCCGCTCCTGCTGGTGCTGGTGCATGGCGCCGCCGCGGCGCAGGCGACCGGGCCGGCTGCCGGTCAATTGCCGCTGCTGATCGGCACCGGGCCTGCCGGCAACAGCTATTCGGTGCCGATCCAGACCTTGCTGTTCTTCACCGCCTTGTCGTTCCTGCCGGCGGTGTTGCTGATGATGACCGGGTTCACCCGCATCGTCATCGTGTTGTCCTTGCTGCGCCAGGCGCTTGGAACCCAGGCGTCGCCGCCGAACCAGGTGATCGTCGGCCTGTCGCTGTTCCTGACGGTGTTCGTGATGGGGCCGACGCTGGACCGGGTCTACGAAGAGGCCTATCTGCCCTACAGCAAGAACACGATGCCCTTCGAGCAGGCGCTGGACAAGGCCGAAGCGCCGATGCGGGAGTTCATGGCGCGCCAGACGCGGCAGTCCGATCTGGCCTTGTTCGTCCGTCTGGCCAAGCTGGATCCGGGTGCCACCGCGCAGACGGTTCCGATGCGGGTGCTGGTGCCGGCTTTCGTCACGAGTGAGCTCAAGTCGGCATTCCAGATCGGCTTCATGATCTTCATTCCGTTCCTGGTGATCGACATCGTGGTGGCCAGTGTGTTGATGTCGCTGGGCATGATGATGTTGTCCCCGGTGCTGGTGGCATTGCCGTTCAAGCTGATGCTGTTCGTGCTGGCCGATGGCTGGAACCTGCTGATTGGCTCGCTGGCGGCGAGTTTTGCCCCCTGACGCCACCACAAGGAGAGCCGGGTGAACGCGCAGATGGTGTTGACGATGGGGCAGGATGCCTTGCTGACGCTGCTGATGGTTGCCGCGCCGATCCTGGGCATCGTGCTGGTCATCGGTCTGGTCATCAGCCTGTTCCAGGCGATCACGCAGATCAACGAGGCGACGCTGACCTTCATTCCGAAACTGATTGGTGCGATGCTGGCACTGGCGATCGCGGGTCCGTGGATGCTCAGCATGCTGGTCGACTTCATCCGACGGACCATCGAATCGATTCCCGGCTCCTTGATCTGATCCGCGCAGGCCGGCCGTGATCTCGATATCCGAAGCGCAGATCGTCGAATGGTTGTCGCCGATCCTGTGGCCGTTCCTGCGGGTGCTGGCGGTGTTCACTGCGGCGCCGGTGTTTTCGTCGCGGGCGTTCCCGGTGCGGGCCCGGATCGGGCTGGCTTTCCTGATCGCCTACGCGGCCCAGGCCAGCATGCCGGATCAGCCGGTGATCGACATCAACGGGCCGGATGCGCTGGGAGCGGTTGTGCAGCAGGTGGGTATCGGCCTGGCGATCGGATTCGCGGTGCGCCTGATCTTTGGCGCTTTCGAGTTGGCCGGGCAGGTCGTGGGATTCCAGATGGGCCTGGGTTTTGCGTCGTTTTTCGATCCATCCACCAGTGCCCAGTCCAGCGCGATGGGGCGCTTTTACAACAACATGGCGGTGTTGCTGTTCGTTGTCCTGAACGGCCACCTGATGGTGCTGATGGCGGTGATGCACAGCTTCACCGCATTTCCGGTCGATCAGAATTTCCTGCAAAGCCTCAAGGAGCTGCGCATGTACGAGCTCGGTGCCGACCTGTTCGCCAGCGCATTCTGGATCGCGCTGCCGGTGGTGGCGATGTTGATGTTTGCCAACCTGGCGCTGGGTATCGTGTCGCGCGTGGCGCCGCAGATGAACATCTTCGCGATCGGCTTTCCGATCACCTTGTCGGTCGGACTGATCGGCGTGGCGGTCACCTTGCCGATGCTCGAGCATCCGTTTGCCGCGCTGATGCAGCGCATGCTGGATCTGTTCAGCCGCTGATCAGCCGCCGATGGCCGACGGCTGTCAGACCATGTTGTTGCGGATCGCGTAGACCGTCAGTTCGGCGTTGTTCGACAGCTTGAGTTTTTCCAGTACGCGGGAGCGGTAGACGCTGACCGTCTTCGGACTGAGCATCAGCTCGGTGGCGATGTCGGACAGGCGCTTGCCCGATGCGATCTTGAGCAGGGTCTGCATTTCGCGTTCGGACAAGGATGCATGCAGCACTTCGCTGGTGGGCGCATGCAGGTTGTCCACCAGCATCTGTGCCACTGCCGCACTGACGTATTTCTTGCCCAGGGCCACGGTGCGGACGGCTTCGACCAGTTCCGCCGGATCGCCCGCCTTGTTCACATAACCCTGGGCGCCGGCGCGCAGGCAGCGGATGGCGTACTGGTCTTCCGGGTACATGGAGACGATCAGCACCTTGGCCTGGGTGTCGGTGTCCTTCATGCTGGCCAGCACTTCCAGGCCGCCACGGCCCGGCAGGCTGAGGTCCAGCACCAGCACGTCGCACGGCGTGTTGCGCAATGCGTCGCGCACGTCCGAATAACTGCCGGCCTCGGCCACCACTTCGATATCCGGCGCGTCGGCCAGCGTGTCACGAATTCCACGCCGCACGACGGCATGGTCATCACAGAGAATTACGCGTGTCATTCCAATAGGTCCTTGGCGCTCGGTTCGGTATCGCGGGTTAATGGTACCGACAGGATGATGGATGTGCCTTTGCCGGCGGAGGTGCTGATGTCGAGCCAGCCGCCGACCGATTTCGCCCGTTCCTGCAAACCCTTGAGGCCGTAGGCCTTGGCTTTTCCCTGCTCCTGCGCGGAGAAGCCCTGACCGTTGTCGTTGATTTCAAGGGTCAGCACGTTGCCGCTGTCCGTCAGGTCGATCGTGACCAGGGTGCACTGCGCGTACTTCGCAATATTGGTCAGTGCTTCCTGGGCCGTGCGGTAGGCGGTCAATTGCACCGCCTTGGGTAATTCATGATCGGGTTCACCTGCGCGCAGCATGGTGCGGATGCCGGTGCGGCGTTCGAAGCCGCTGGCCAGCCAGTCGACCGCCGCGGCCAGGCCCTGGTCCAGGATGGCCGGGCGCAGATTCATCATGATGCGCTGACTGGCGCCCAGGGCGTGTTGCAGCATTTCAGTGGCGGCCGACACATGGCCCAGCGTCACCGGGTCGGCGACATGGCGGCCGATCCAGGCCAGGTCGAGTTTGGCCGCCGCCAGCGCGCCACCGATGTCGTCGTGGATCTCGCGCGCGATCGACGCCCGCTCCTGCTCGATCGTGGATTGCAGATGTTCGGCGAACTCCGCCAGGCGGCGCTCCGAGATGGCCAGTTCCGCGTCTGCGCGGTCCTTGGCCAGCCGAGTTTGCTGCAGTTCGATCGCACGCATGATCACCGGCGCGAGCTTGGCCAGATGGTCTTTTTGCAGATAGTCACTCATGCCCAGCTTGATGGCTGCGACTGCGGCCGCCTCGCCGATGGCGCCGGACAACAGGATGAACGGCGGCGCGTTAGGCCGCGACTTCAATGTGTCCCATGCGTCGATGGCGGTGAAGCCGCGCAGGCGGTAGTCGGCGACGATGGCGTCGAAGGCCCGGCTGGTCGTGGCTTGCGCGAAGTCTTCCAGGGTTTCGACATGCTCGATCGTGAACGCCAGCCCGGAGCGCTGCAATGCCCGGCGAACCAGTTCATGGTCGACGGTCGAGTCTTCCAGGTGCAATATGCGAATGGAGCTGTCTGATGTGTCGTCTTGCATGCGTGGCGCGTGTTCTGCAGTCAAAAGGCGGCGCCTTGCGCGATCCGTGCCTGGGGCCGGAAGACAGGACGATCCGCTGTCGTGTCGAGACGACAGCCAGGCAGTGGATTCCTGATAACCTCGCCTTGGTCAAATTCTAGTGCCTTGGCCGCAGTTGCCGCACGGCGTGAAGCCACTGCGGGTGCCGCGACACCAGGGCTGGCGTGTGACTTAAGTCCGCTTCGCGATCGGAATCCCCGGGGCCTTTGGGTCGAAGGCGCCGAGGTGGTGTGGTCGCCGGCGTGTGCCCGGGCTCGGCCGCCGGTGTCGGCGTGTGGAGATTGCGTGGAGTTGATGCAGCCTGATTCCATCTTCGTCGATGAAGCTCTCGCCAACCTGGATGTCATGGCGCAGGCATTGTCGGACCTGTCCCGCGGGCTGACGTTCGACGCCGAACGAATCGACACCGTCTTTCGCTGTGCGCACTCGATCAAGGGCGGGGCTGCTGCATTCGGACTGGTCGACCTGTCCGAAC
>JBFJZP010000128.1:0-7302 GCA_041622095.1 Burkholderiaceae bacterium
CGGCGCCGCAAGATGGCGATGACAAAGGCGCCGAAGGCGCCCACGCCGCCGGCTTCCGTGGGCGTGAAGAACCCCGAGTACAGACCGCCCAGCACCAGTGCTACTAGCTAGCGGCAAGCTGGCCGAACCGGCACCCGCATCACGGACGCGTGCGTGGCGGCCGCATTCACAACACGTCCGACAGACGCGCCTGGGACACCAGGGTGGTGCGCCACCATTTTTCGGTGCTCTGCGTGCGCTGCACCAGCAGCTGGTAGGCCAGGGGTTCGAGCGCGGTTTGCGCCGGCTCCGCCAGCATCACAAATCGCGTGCCGGCAGAACCTGCGTCGTCCTCGATCCGTGCCACCCAGTCGAGTTCGACCAGGGCCTGCAGGGTCGACTCGACGCCGAGCACACTGACCCGCAAGGCCTTGGCCAGCTGCGCGACCGTCAGCCCATGCGCCGCGGTCGCACGGGCCTTGAGCAGCAGGCGCATGATCTCCAGCGCCCTCTGGAAGCGCCAGCCCGGCCCCTGGTCACGCTGCACGACGCCCGACAACAGGCTGGGCAGATAAGCCGTGATCACCGCGCCGAGCAACACGATGACCCAGGCCAGGTAGATCCAGATCAGCAGTATCGGCACCGTGGCGAAGGTGCCATACACCACCGAGTAGGTCGGCACCATGCCCAGGTAGACCACCAGCAGTTTCTTGGCCAGTTCCATCACCACCGACGCGAAGATGCCGCCGGCCCAGGCATGGGCCCACCGGACCCGGGTATTGGGCACGTAGTAATACATCGCTGCCGCGCCGCCGGCCAGGATCCCGAACTGCGCCGTGTCCAGCAGCAGGGTCAACCAATCCAGCGCACTGCCGCTAAGGCCGCGCGATGCGGTTACTGCATACGAGGTCAAGGTGATGCTGGCGCCCAGCACCAGCGGGCCGAGCGTGAGCGCCGCCCAGTAGACCAGGACACGTTGCGCCAGCCGGCGCTTGCGGCGCACCCGCCAGATGTCGTTCAAGGTGCGGTCGATGGTCAGGATCAAGGCCAGCGCCGTGGCCAGCAGGAATACCAGGCCGACACTGCCGAGCTGGCTCGCCTGCTTGGCGAACTGGGTCAGGTAGCCGAGCACCTGGCGCGCGATCGCGTCCGGCACCAGGTTGTCGACCAGCCAGCGCTGCAGCACCACCTGCAACTTGCCGAACATCGGAAACGCGGTGAAGACGGCCAGCGCGACCGTAAACAGCGGCACCAGCGCGATGGTGGTGGTGAAGGTCAGGCTGCTGGCAATCAGGCCGAGCCGGTCTTCCCGGAACCGCTCGCGCAGCGTGAGCGCGGTGTTTTTCCAGGGGAAACGAAGCAGGTCATCCAGCAAGGACTGGAGATCGGGGGGGATTCGCATGGCCGGTATGATGCCACCGACATGCAAGCCAACCACAACACCGTCTCCCTGACCCGAACCCTGGCCGTGGGAAGCCTGATCGGAATGATCCTGCTGGGCCTGGCCTGGGAACTCTGGCTGGCGCCTTTGCGGCCCGGGGGCTCCTGGCTGGCGCTCAAGGTGCTGCCGCTGTGTGTGCCGCTGGCCGGCCTGCTGAAGAACCGCATGTACACCTACCGCTGGGTCAGCCTGCTGGTGTGGCTGTATTTCACCGAAGGCGTGGTGCGGGCCTGGGGCGACAAGCCGCCGGGCAACTGGCTGGCCCTGGCCCAGGTCATGTTGTGCCTGAGCCTGTTCGTGGCCTGCGCGCTGCATGTACGCCTGCGCCTGCGCCACCGTACCGCCGCTGCTGCTGCTGAGGCCACACCAACTTCCACCGAAACCCGCTGATCCATCCATGCTTGACCCCGTTTCCGCCCTGCTCGACGCATTACGCGCGATCGTCGGCCCGCAACATCTGCTGACCCATGACGACCCTGGCGCCGACCTGAGTGCCTGGGAGCAGGACTGGCGCAAACGCAGCCACGGCCGGGCGCTGGCCGTGGTCAAGCCGGGTTCGACCGAGGAGGTGGCGGCTGTTGTTGCCACCTGTGCCCGCTGGCAGGAGGCGACCGGCGTCAGCATCGTTCCACAAGGCGGCAACACCAGCATGGTGGTCGGCGCGGTGCCGGATGCATCCGGCCAGCAGGTCGTGCTCAACCTGCAGCGGCTGAACAAGGTCCTGGCCCTCGATGCCGGCAATTCGACCCTGACGGCGCAAGCCGGCTGCATCCTGCAGACCTTGCAGGAGACCGCCCGGGCGGCCGGTTTCCTGTTCCCGCTCAGCCTGGCGGCAGAAGGCAGTTGCACCATTGGCGGCAACCTGGGCACCAACGCCGGTGGCACCCAGGTGGTGCGTTACGGCAACACCCGCGAGTTGTGCCTCGGCCTGGAGGTCGTCACGCCCGCCGGCGCGATCTGGAACGGCCTGACCGGCCTGCGCAAGGACAACACCGGCTACGACCTGCGCAATCTGCTGATTGGCGCCGAAGGCACGCTGGGTGTGATCACCGCCGCGACCATGAAACTGGTGCCCTTGCCGGCCGCGCAACTCACCGCCTGGGCGGCGGTGCCGTCGATGGAACATGCGGTGGCCCTGCTCGGCCTGGCGCACAAGACGCTTGGCGCCGGCCTGACCGGGTTCGAGGTCATGGGCCAGTTCGCCTTGTCCCTGGTGGCCCGGCACATGCCGGCATCCAAGGTGCCGCTGTACGAGTCCACTGCCTGGTGCGTGCTGCTCGAGGTGTCGGACCATGAGTCCGAGGACCATGCCCGGGCCCAGTTCGAACGCCTGCTCGAAACCGGCATGGAACAAGGCTGCATCACCGACGGCGTGGTTGCCGAAAGCCTGGCGCAGGCCGATGCCTTGTGGCAGATCCGCGAGAACCTGCCGATCGCGCAGGCGATGGAAGGCCTGAACATCAAGCACGACATCTCGATCCCGATCTCGCGCATCCCGGAGTTCGTACGCACGACCGATGCCGCACTGGCCAAGGCCTTGCCCGGCATTCGCATGGTCGACTTCGGCCACCTCGGCGATGGCAACCTGCATTACAACGTGCAGGCACCCGAAGGCGTGGACGCCGCCGCCTTCCTGCGCGACAACGAGGTGACCGTCAACACGCTGGTGTTCGAGTCGGTGACCCGCTTCGGCGGCTCGATCTCGGCCGAACACGGCATCGGCAGCCTGAAGGTCGACAAGTTGCCGGGCTACAAGTCGCCGGTGGCGCTGGAGATGATGCGATCGATCAAGCGGGCGCTGGATCCGACCAATCTGATGAACCCGGGGCGGGTGATCCGGGTCTGAATTTCGCTGTTCAAAGCGCTACGCGTCAGTTGCGATAACCGGTATCGATCCGGTCGAGCTTGCGCAGCAGCGAAGGCCACTCACGCGAGGTGTCGCCCATCAGGTTGGCGGTCCATTGGTCGGCCGTGCGTTGCGCCAGGTCCGCCGCCGGCCGGCGCAAGGCCTGCCCCGAAGCCTGCGCCATGAGTTGACACCGCGCCGCCTTTTCCAGATAGAACATCTCGACAAAAGCATGGCCTACCGTCGGACCCACCGTCAGGGTGCCATGGTTGCGCAGGACCAAGGCCGCATGGCCCGCCAGCGCGGCGACGAGTCGCTCGCGCTCGCCGGTTGCCAGTGCAATACCCTCGTAGTCGTGGTAACCGATACGCCCATGAAAACGCATCGCATGCTGCGTCAGCGGCAGCAGACCTTCGTCGAGACAGGACAAGGCCATGCCCGCCTCGGTATGCAGATGGATGATGCAGCCCGCGTCATGGCGCACCTGATGGATTCCCCCGTGAATGACGAATCCCGCCGCATTCGGCGCATAGGCGCAATCGCCGATGACACGGCCATCCAGGTCGATCTTGACCAGGCTCGACGCGGTGATCTCGTCGAAAGCCAGCCCCAGCGGATTGACCAGGAAGTGACCGGCGTCGCCGGGCACCCGCGCCGAGATATGGGTGTAGATGAGGTCGTCCCAACCGAACAAGGCGCACAGCCGATAGGCTGCAGCCAGATCGCGCCGGACCACCCATTCCGATTCGGCAATCGGCGCCTCCTGCGCAATGCGCTGCAGCGGCAGTTCGAACGACGCATAAGACGATGTCGACTGGACCATGGCAATCTCCTGGCTGGCCTGCCGCGCGCTCGGTCCACGCGGGCAGCACCGGTTCAATTTACGGGTGAGCGTCCAGTATAGGCAGCATGCCCTCTGCCCTGCCGGCAGCGGCGCGCAGCCTGCATGCGACGCGACTGCGCCCGCCAGGCCCGGCAGGAGCGGTCGGCGCACTGATTAAACTGCACCGCGTGGCGAAACCTTTACGAGGAGCAGACAATGGACAAAACATGGGCGAATGTCGGTGCCGGCCGGTCGGGTTCCGGCCAGAGCCAGCGACAGGCGGATGGTGCATACGTGGTGGTCACCGGCGCCGCTGGCGGCATCGGACTTGCGGTTGTCGAACGCCTGTTGCAGGATGGCTGGGCCGTGCTCGCCACCGACCGCGATGACGACGCCTTGCGCGGTCTTCAGGAACACGAAGCCAACCCGGCGCGGCTCTGGACGATGGCGATGGATGTACGCCAGCGCGAGCAGATCGACGCGGTCGCACGCGCCGCCGCCGAGCGTGGCGTGCGGATTGCCGGCCTGGTCAACGTGGCCGGTGTCCTGCAGGATGTGACCCGCTTCCTCGGCAT
This sequence comes from Burkholderiaceae bacterium, assembly GCA_041622095.1. Classification (GTDB taxonomy): domain Bacteria; phylum Pseudomonadota; class Gammaproteobacteria; order Burkholderiales; family Burkholderiaceae_C; genus CAISIP01. The sequence goes on from JBFJZP010000128.1 coordinate 4,665, forward strand.
GGACGCAGCCGCGCAGCAACGTGTCTGGGACATCAACTATTTCGGTGCCGAGCAGTGCCTGCAGGTCTTCGCGCCACCGATGATCGCCAACGGCGGCGGCGCCATCGTCAACATCACGTCGATCAATGCACTGCAGCCGATGTCGCTGTATGCCTATGCGCCGGCCAAGGTGGCGCTTGGCGCCCTGACCCGGCTGGCGGCGGGTGACCTGGGACCCCAGGGTGTGCGCGTCAATGCGGTGGCCCCGGGCTTCACGCTGACCCCGATTTTCCAGGACAAGCTCGAGAGCGGAAAACGCAACCCGGCGGTCATCGAGGCGCATACCGCCCTGCGCCGGCTGGTGAGCCCGGACGAGATCGCGTCTGCCGTCAGTTTTCTGCTGTCGGACCAGTCCAGTGCCATCACCGGCATCAGCCTGCCGGTCGACGCCGGCTGGTTGTCTACCGCCCACTGGATGAACTTCCAGGAACTGGTGCAGGATTAGCCTGGCGCCCTGCGCCGCCACGTCACGCTGGCCTCCTGACGATCCAACAGAGCCAAGCTGGACATGTCCCGCCCCCTGCCCGACGGCCTGTTTGCCGACGACCATGGCATCGCCCGTTGCACCTGGTGCGAGGCCACTCCGGCCTACCGCCATTACCACGACACCGAATGGGGCTACCCGGTCGCCGACGACCGCCGGCTGTTCGAGAAAATCTGCCTGGAAGGCTTCCAGAGCGGACTCAGCTGGCTGACCATCCTGAACAAGCGCGAGGCGTTTCGAAAGGCATTTGCCAACTTCGACATCGGCGTCCTGGCGCGTTTTGGTGACGCGGACATCGCGCGGCTGCTGCTCGACGCCGGCATCGTGCGCCACCGCGGCAAGATCGTCTCTGCGATCAACAATGCGCGGCAGGCGATCCGGCTGCGCGACGAATGTGGTTCGCTGGCCGCCTATTTCTGGCGCTGGGAACCAGATCCGTCCAGCCGGCCGACGCAGATGACACAGGAGGCGCTGCGCCTGATGACGAACTCACCCGCGTCGCTTGCCTTGTCCAAGGACCTGAAGAAACGTGGCTGGAGTTTTGTCGGGCCGACCACCGCTTATGCCTTCATGCAGGCGATGGGCCTGGTCAATGACCATGTCGAGGGTTGCGCTACCCGCGAACAGGCGCTCGCCATGCGTGCAAGATTCCAGCCGCCGCGCTGACACGGCTGCCCCAGGGCAGCGGGCGGAGCGGGCAGAGCGGGAATCTGGCGGCAAACGCCGACAGGGCGACGCAGGCCGCCAGGCAGTTGGGGGCAGTACCGATCCGCTGTTTGGCGCATGCAAGGATCGCCGACCGGATCCTACGGAATCACTCTGCCATTACCAATCCGCTTCCCGAATCCGGCCGTTGCGATCGACAATTCGACAAATGCCCCAGGCCTGTCCAAGGCCGGCATGGCGCGCCGAGCCAACCCGGCCATGACCGACGCAGAAGGGAAAACATGACGCTCCCGTTGTCATTTCTGTGGCCACAGTTTCTGTGGCTGTTGTGGGCCATACCCTTGCTGGTGCTGGTCTACCTGTGGCTGCTGCGGCGCAAGAAGAAACTGGCGCTGCGTTTTGCCAGCGTCGCGATCGTCAAGCAGGCCATGGGTGGCGGCCTGCACTGGCGCCGCCATCTGCCGCCGGCCCTGTTCCTGCTGGCCATGGCCGCCGGCCTGCTCGCAGCCGCCCGGCCGACGGCGGTGGTATCCCTGCCCTCGAACCATGCGACGGTGATGCTGGCGATCGATGTCTCGCTGAGCATGCGCGCGACCGACATCCAGCCGACCCGCATCATCGCAGCGCAAGAAGCGGCCAAGGCATTCCTCAAGGATCTGCCGCGCGACGTCAAGGTCGGCATCGTCACGTTCGCCGGCACCGCGCAAGTGGTGCAGCCGGCCACCTTGCAGCGCGAAGACCTGGTGGCGGCGATCGACAAGTTCCAGTTGCAGCGTGGCACCGCGGTCGGCAGCGGCATCATCGTGGCCTTGTCCGAGCTGTTTCCCGAGCACCGCATCGACCTGGGCGAAATGACCTACGGCAGCGGCCTGCGCGGCAGGTCCATCGACGAGGCACCGGCCAAGCCGAAGCCGGCGTTCGTACCGGTCGCGCCGGGCTCCTACACCTCCGCCGCCATCGTGTTGCTGACCGACGGGCGGCGCACCACCGGTGTCGATCCGCAGGAGGCGGCCCGGATGGCGGCCGACCGCGGTATCCGGGTCTATTCCATCGGACTGGGCACGGTCGACGGCGAAGTGCCGGGTTTCGAGGGCTGGTCGATGTACCTCAAGCTCGATGAACCCAGCCTCAAGGGCATCGCCAACACGACACAGGCAGAGTATTTCTACGCCGGCAACGCCGACGCGCTCAAGACGGTCTACGAGAAGCTCAGTACCCGGCTGCAGGTCGACAAGGCGGAGACCGAACTCTCCGCCTTGCTGGCGCTGGCGTCCGCGCTGCTGGCCTTGCTCGCCGCCGGCCTGTCGCTGGTGTGGTTCAACCGGATCCTCTGAACCCTTGTGCACCGTCAGGAGAAGACCGATACCAGGCGGCGCGACCGGATGCCTGGCGGCAAGCAAGGCCCGCGGCTAGCGGTCGGCGATGTCGGCGCCCTGTGCGCGCAGCAAC